>JAGCYZ010000052.1 GCA_017960545.1 Bacteroidales bacterium | reverse complement strand
AGGGCGCGGTGGTGGATGCGGATCCCACGGAGAAGGGCCTCAGGAAGGTGCTGAACTTTGGCCAAACCATTGGACACGCCATAGAGGCGGCCGGAAACGGCTCGCTCTTCCACGGGGAAAGCGTGGCCGCCGGAATGCTGTATATGTGTTCCGACGCCGTCCGCGCGAAGCTTGAGCCGCTGTTGCGGCGATACGCGCTTCCGGTGTCGGATCCGTTCGATACGGAGACCCTTATGAGCTATATAGGCCACGACAAGAAGAAACAGGGAGACACCCTTACCGCAGTTTACGTTGACAGGATAGGAAGCTTTGAATTCCGGAAGATGGATATGGAACAGATAAGGCAGTGCATCCAGAATCATAAAAACGCCCGTATATGAAGAACAGCATAGGAACAAACGTCATCCTCACATTGTTCGGGGAATCCCACGGACCCGCCATAGGGGCCGTGATAGACGGCCTGGCCGCGGGGATACCCGTGGACGAGGCGTTCATAGCCTCGCAATTGGCCAAAAGAAGGCCGCAGGGGCCCGTTGACACCGCCCGCCGGGAACAGGACCGTTTCCAGGTCCTGAGCGGCGTATTCGGCGGTTATACAACGGGATCGCCTATATGCATAGTAATCCCCAACGAGGATGTCCGGAGTGCGGATTACGAGCAGGACAAGGGCCTCGCGCGTCCGTCCCACGCCGATTATGTGGCGCAGGTCAAATACGGCGGATTCCAGGATTACCGCGGCGGCGGGCACTTCAGCGGGCGCGTGACTGCGGCAATAGTTGCCGCAGGCGCCATAGCGCTGAAAGCCCTTGACGCCAAGGGAATCCGCATAGGCACCCATATCCTCGAATGCGGGGGCGTCCGCGACGCCGATTTCAACGCCCTGGGCAGCCCTGACGGCCTGGCCCTGCTGGATTCTTACCTGGATGCCCTTAACGGAAAGAACTTTCCAGTGGTCGATGACATTGAAGAAGCGGTCACCGCAAAGATACTGGACGCCAAGGCTGACAACGATTCCATAGGAGGAATAATCCAGACCGCAATAACCGGCCTGGAGCCCGGTCTGGGAGAACCCTGGTTCGATTCCCTCGAGGGCGTCCTTTCAAAAGCCCTATTCGCCATAGGCGGCATAAAGGGAGTGGAGTTTGGGAGCGGCTTCGGCTTTGCCTCTATGCGCGGATCGGAAGCCAACGACGCCTTCTGTGTTGAGGATGGGCGCGTGCTTACCCGCACCAACCATAACGGCGGCGTCAACGGCGGCATTTCCAACGGAATGCCGGTAGTGTTCAACTGCGCCGTCAAGCCCACCCCGTCAATTTCCAAAGAGCAGCAGACGGTCAATTACATTACCGGACAGAACCAGGCCCTGAACCTCAAGGGACGCCACGATCCGGCAATAATCCGCCGCATTTGCATAGTTGTCAGCAGCCTTATGGCAATAGTTCTCTGCGATGTGCTTGCAGGCGCCCGCGGAGCAGATTATCTGAAATAGAATGAAGTACGGACTTATTGGAGAGCGTCTTGGACACAGTTTCTCAAAGGACATACACGGTATGCTCTCCGGAGATCCGTATGAACTGGTGGAACTTGAAAGGTCCGCCCTTGAGGCATTTATGCTCAAGGCGGATTTCAAGGGAATAAACGTCACCATCCCTTACAAGGAGGCGGTGATGCCGTATCTGGACGTCATATCCGCTCCAGCCCGCAGGATAGGCGCCGTAAATACGGTTGTGAAAGAGGAACGCGGGCTCTGCGGATACAACACAGACTTTGGCGGCCTTATGGAGATGGCCCGCAATACCGGGATAGATTTCAAGGGCCGCGGCGTGCTGGTCCTTGGCGCCGGAGGCGCGGCAAAGACCGCTGCCGCAGTTGCCCGGGAACTTGGCGCATCGGCCGTGACCCTCTCCTCCAGGCATCCTGCCCCGGGGCAACTGTCGCTGGTGACGCTGGCGCAGGAAAGCCACCCCGGCATCCACATAATAATCAATGCCACTCCGGTGGGGATGTATCCGCATAACCAAGGCAGGATAGCGCCGCTGGAGCTGTTCCCTGACCTGCAGGGCGTTCTGGACTGCGTGTACAACCCCTTGCGCACCAACCTTGTGCTGGACGCTCTGGAAAGGGGCATTCCGGCCGCAGGCGGCCTTGCAATGCTGGTTTACCAGGCCTGCCTTGCACGGGAGTATTTTACCGGGGAGACCGTGGAAAGGGAAGTGTGGGACAGGATACTGCACGGCATATCGGCATCAAAGGAGAATATAGTCCTATGCGGGATGCCGTCGTGCGGAAAAACCACCGTGGGCAGGATGCTCGCGCAGCAGATGGGCAGGGAAGTGGTTGACACCGACCAGCTTGTAAGGCAGAAGGCTGGCGTGGAGATTGCGGAAATATTCAGCAATCAGGGCGAAGCCGCATTCAGGAAGATGGAGACGGAGGCCATAGCCTCCATAGCTCCGTCCCAGGGATTGATTGTTTCCGTGGGCGGGGGAGCGGTGATGAACCCCCTCAACGTGCATCTGCTCAAGATGAACGGAAAGGTTGTGTTCATAGACAGGCCGCTGGAACTGCTGGTTCCTACCAGTGACCGTCCCCTGTCATCGGACATAGATAAACTCAAGGCAATGTACGGGGTGCGCCGTCCGCTCTATCTTAAGGCTGCGGACTTTACCGTGGTCAATGACGGAACCCCGGAACAATGCGTTCAAAAGATCAGTAGTGTATTTAAAGGATAGATTATGAACATGACTTACAAAAGGGCTTTGCTGGAGCCTAAGAAGATAAAGGAAATGTACCCTGTTTCCGATTCCGGGAAAAAGGCCAAGGAACAGAACGACAAGCAGATAAGCGATGTGATGTGCGGCCGTTCGGACAAGCTTGTCCTTGTCATAGGCCCCTGCTCCGCAGACCACGAAGACCCTGTGATAGATTATATCAGCCGCCTGCGTCCCGTTCAGGACAAGGTCCAGGATAAACTGGTCATCATTCCCCGCATCTATACCAACAAGCCCCGTACTACCGGGGCGGGGTACAAGGGAATGCTCCACCAGCCCGATCCTGACGCCAGGCCTGACATCCTCAAAGGACTCATCTCCATAAGGAAACTCCATATGAGGGCCCTCAACGAGACCGGATTCTCCTGTGCGGACGAGATGCTCTATCCTGAGAACCACAACTATCTGTCCGACCTGCTTTCCTACGTTGCCGTAGGAGCCAGGAGCGTAGAGGACCAGCAGCACCGCCTCACCGCCAGCGGCCTTGACATCCCTGCCGGAATGAAGAACCCTACCAGTGGCGACCTGTCCGTGATGATGAACTCCATCCGCGCGGCGCAGAGCGGCCATACCTTCATCTACCGCAACTGGGAGGTTGAGAGCAAGGGCAACCCTATGGCCCACGCCATCCTCAGGGGATTCGTGGACAGTTACGGCAAGAGCCATCCCAATTACCATTACGAAGACCTCCTGCGCCTGTTCGAGATGTTCCAGGCTTCGCCCGATATCATCAATCCTTCCGTGATAGTGGACTGCAACCACTCCAATTCCGGCAAGCAGTTCGGGGAGCAGATACGCATTGCCAAGGAGGTGCTTCACAGTATGCGCCACAATGACTATCTCAGACCTATGATCAAGGGCCTTATGATTGAGTCATACATAGAAGACGGCGCGTGCGCCCGCGGCGAGTTCACCTACGGAAAATCCATTACGGATCCCTGCCTGGGCTGGGAGAAGACTGAAAGGCTTATTTACGAACTGGCGGACCTGCTATAGTTCCACGCTCCTGTAATTCCCCGCTATTATCAGCCTGTCGCAGATGGCCTTCATCTGCGTGATGAGGTCTTTGCCTTCCGGGGATTCCGCGTCGCCGTCCAGTTCCGCAAAGAAAGAGTGTCCCCACATTGCGCCCTTGATGGGCCTGCTGCGCAGGTTGCTCATATTGAAGCCCTGCGAGCCTATGAGGTTGAGCACGTTGGCGAGGGCGCCGCATTCGTTCCTGACGGTGAAAATGAGGAAGAAATGGTTGCGCTCGTTTGCGGGAAGTGTGTTCTGCACCCTGGAGAAAATGCCGAAACGTGTAGTGTTCACGGGCGAAGTGTTGACGCCTTTTTCAAGGATGTCAAGTCCATACAGATCGGCGTTCTCCTTTGAGGCGATGGCTGCCACGGCAGGGTCGCCTTTGTCGGCGACGGCCTTTGCAGCCGCCGCGGTGTTCCAGGACGGCTCCGTTTCCATCTTGTGCATCTGTATGAAGTCTCCGCACTGGGCAAGTGCCTGGGGATGGCTGATGACTTTCTTTATGTCCGAAGTCCTGGCCCCCTTGACTCCCAGGAGGTAATGCTCTATGTGATACTCTGCCATCACGTTTATGAACAGTTCTCCGGTATATGCAAGGTCCAGGACGTTGCCCACGTCACCTGCGTAGCTGTTCTCCATTGGAAGGGCCACGCTCTCTACGCGCCCGTCAACGCAGGCCTTGTAAGCGGTCTCGAAATCTGTGAATGCTATGAGTTGCGCCCCTGGAAAGAGTTTCCTTGCGGTGATATATGCGTATGCGCCCGGAACTCCGCTGTAGCCTACCCTCATTCCGCTCATAAGGCGGTTCTGGTAGTCGCGTGAAAGTTCCATTATCTTGGATGAGAGAAGGCGGAAATACTCTTTGATATCGTTGTCCCTGACGTTGGCCAGAGCCTTTTCAATGACCACTTTTTCCCTTCCCGGGTCCAGAACGGGAAGACTCAGTTCTTTCTTGACCTCCGCCACCTTGGCGGCGAGCTTCATCCTTTCCTCGAACAATTCTGCGATATGCGCGTCAATTGCAAGGATCTGGCTCCTGATTGCTGACAAATCTTTTTCCATAACCAACGCTAAAGATACTCTAACCGCGGTAAAGATACGCTTTTTAAACAAAAATGACTACTTTGTGCAGGATTTGCTTATGAATATCGTTTAAAGGATAGTTAATAGTATTAGGTTATGAAGACTCTTAAACTTTTTTTCCTGATAGTATCACTGGCAATATGCTCAATGGCATTCCAGTCTTGCAAAAAAGAAGATGATATGGTCCGTTATTCTACGGCCATTGCTACAATAAGGCCCAATACCGCCCTCAATTCAGTGGAATTCAAGGTAAATGATGAGTTGATCCTGCATCCGGTCAACATAACAGGCACGGAGTTGGGCAAGGAAGAAAGGCGCGCGCTCATAGAGTTCCGCAAGCCTACGGATTCCGAGGCCCTGCCAATGTCCAGCATAGGTCCTCAGGTATATGTCACCTGGATCAAGCTCATCCTCACAAAGCAGCTTGCAGAGAACAAGGGCAGCGACGAGGCCAACGCTGAGGAATACGGCCAGGATCCGGTAGAGATTGTGAATGACTGGGTTACCTTGGCGGAGGACGGT
>JAGCYZ010000051.1 GCA_017960545.1 Bacteroidales bacterium | reverse complement strand
CCACCCCATACGCAAATGCGGATCCCAGGGACAGCAGAAATCTTTCCTGGTGGCGCTCAAGTTTGCGCAGTATGAGATAATGAAGCGCAATTACGGCTTCACCCCAATCCTCCTTCTGGACGACCTGTTCGACAAGCTTGACCTGGGGCGCATCTCCAACTTGCTCAAGATGGTGGCGGGACAGGACTTTGGACAGATATTCCTCAGTGACTGCAACAAGGTGAGAATGAGCGGCATAGTGGACGAGATCACCAAGGACAGGGCATATTTCGAGGCGGAAGGAGGCTCGTTCAAACGGCTATGAAAACTGTGAAGATAGAAAGGAAGACCGCAGTTGGTATGGACCAGCTGGTCAGGGAATACATAGATTCTATGAAAATAGCCTCCGGCTTGAATACCAGGCGCATATACGCCGCCTGGGACCAGGCCTCAGGGGCAGCACAATATACTATCAAGCGCTATTTCAGGGGCGGAAAACTGTACGTTACCCTCAACTCGTCAGTGGTGCGCAACCAGCTGTCTTTCCAGAAAGACGCGCTCGTGGAAAAAATCAATTTCCTGCTTGGCAGGGACAATCTTTTCACCAAGGAAGACCCGAAGGTCTCCTGGGTGCAGGAAATAATTCTGAAATGAAAATAGTAATAGACAAAGCCATCCCTTTCATTGAAGGGGTGTTTGAACCCTATGTTCAGGAGGTCCTGTACAAGGACGGCCGTGAGATCTGCCGTGAAGACCTGCTTGACGCGGACGCCCTTATTATCCGTACCAGGACCAGGTGCAACCGCAAGCTGCTTCACGGTACTCCGGTCAAGATAATAGCCACGGCAACCATCGGCACGGACCACATCGACTTCAATTTCTGCCGCAGGCACGGCATTTACGTGCGCAATGCCGCAGGATGCAACGCCGGCGGCGTTATGGATTATGTGTTCTCCGCCCTTTACGGCACTGCCTCCCGCAAGACCATAGACCTGAGCGGGGCCACGTTTGGGGTGATAGGAGTTGGTAACGTGGGCAGCCGCGTGGCCTCTATGGCCCGCTACCTTGGCTTCAAGGTATATCAGTGCGACCCGCCGCGCGCCAAGGCCGAGGGCCCGGAGGGCTTCTGCTCCCAGGAGGAACTCCTGCAGAACTGCCAGATAGTGACCCTGCACGTGCCGCTCAACCACACCACCCGCCATATGGCAAACAAGTCGTTCTTCCACCATATGCTTCCCGGCGCGTTTTTCATCAATTCCTCCAGGGGAGAGGTGGTGGACGAGAAAGCCCTTATGAAGGCCATACCAAAACTGGGACCGGTCATCATTGACACCTGGAACAACGAGCCCAAGATCAACAAGAAACTGATGGATGCGGTGGATATAGCCACCCCTCACATTGCCGGATACTCGTACCAGGGCAAACAGAACGGAACCGCGGCCGCCGTCAGGGCGGTAGCCCGTTTCTTTGGCATCGAGGACCTGTACGATTTCTTCCCGCCCACCACGGTCAAGGAACTGGAGGCGGTGCGCCTGGACGTCAAGGGAATGAACCAGGGCCAGATTGCATCGGTATTCCAGTACAACTATCCGGTTTTCACGGACGACTTCATGTTCCGCCTGCGTCCGGACGACTTTGAAGACCTGCGCACCAATTACAGTTACCGCAAAGAATTTTACGTAGAATAAGATATGGACAGACAGGAAAAGATTCTCAAGGAGATACAGAGGTTCAAGGATGGATTTCCTTGGATGGACATAGTGGCCCCGGCAACCCCTTCCAAGGGCATTTCGGTGCTGGATCCAAAGGAGCAGGAAGAAGCGGTGGCGTATGCCGCCGGAGCAAAGGTGGACGGCAAATGCAAGTTCGTCCCGGCTTCCGGAGCCGCTTCCAGGATGTTCAAGGACATCTTTGCTGGCCTGCAGGAGCCCAACGACGCCGTGCGCGAGCTGGCGGAGAACATAAAGCGCTTCGCTTTCTATGATCCCGTCCTCTTTGACGGGAAGAATCCGGCGGAGGTGGTGCTGATGCCGGAGGGGCTGGGATACGGATCTAAGCCCAAGGGCGTGATCCGTTTCCACAGATATCCCGACGGCGAATGCCGCACCGCGTTCGCCGAGCACCTGGTGGAAGGCCAGGACTATATGCGGGGGGAGGATGGAGGCGTCCATCTTACCGTGACCATCTCCCCTGAGCACCGCCCCTTGTTCGAGGCTGCCCTGGAGGAAGTCAAGGACAGGTACGAGAAAGCTTTCGGAGTGAAATACGACGTGCGTTTCACGTATCAGGACCCCGCCACGGACACTGTGGCCGTTGACAAGGACAACAAGCCTTTCCTGAAGGACGACGGCACAATGCTTTTCCGCCCCGCAGGGCACGGCGCACTCATCTATAACCTCAATGACGTTGCGGAGGAACTTGTTTCCATCAAGAACATAGACAACGTTGCGCACCAGAGGCTGCTGCCCCTTACGGCTAGGTACAAGAAGGTCCTTATGGGCAGATGCCTTATGCTGCGCGATGCCATCTTCGCGCTCTTGCGCGAATTCGACCAGGGCGTCACGCCAGAGCTTTGCGACAAGGCCGAAGCCTTCCTGCGCGACGAGCTCTGCGTGGAGCTCCCCGCAGCAGTGCAGGGCGAAGCGCGCGTCCAGCTCATCCGCTCCAAGCTCAACCGCCCCATCCGCGTGTGCGGAATGGTCAAGAACCTTGGGGAGCCGGGCGGAGGCCCGTTCATCGTGCGCGGCAAGGACGGAAGCACGTCGCTTCAGATCCTTGAAAGCGTGCAGATAGACAAGGACAACCCTGAAGCCTGCGCCGCCCTGGCCGCCGCCACCCACTTCAATCCGGTGGACCTTGTATGCTGCCTTAAGGACTACAAGGGGAACAAGTTCAACCTGCTGGAATATGTCGATCACGACGCCGGATTCATCAGCTCCAAGAGTTTCCAGGGAAGGGAACTCAAGGCGCTTGAGCTCCCGGGCCTCTGGAACGGCTCAATGAGCGAATGGAACACCGCCTTCGTGGAAGTGCCCGTAGAAACGTTCAACCCCGTAAAGGTGGTGCTGGACCTTCTGAGACCTGCCCACCAGTAGAGTTTTATGTCCCGATCCCGACGGCGTCTCTCAAAGGAAGAAGCCGCTATAAAAGAGAAGATACTTGACGCCCTGTACCAATGGACTGCAGGGCGCAAGTATTGTATGGACTGCACTTACGAGACGATTGCCCGCGACCTGGACATCACAAGGGAACAGCTGGCCTGGTTCTGCCCGGAAGTCCTCGGGACCCGTTTCCTGTCTTTCCGAAAGCGGCAGAGGGTGGCGTATGCGGCAAGCCTTCTGCGCCTGCATCCCACAATGCCCGCCACTGCCGCAGGGCAGAAAGCGGGCATCGCTGACAAATCGGATTTCAGGCGCCAGTTCGCCGAAGTGATGGGTATGACGGCGGAACGGTGGCGCTCCTTATCCAAACAGTAGTTAGATCTTTATATTAACCAGTCCGTCCCTGTGGACGTTCTTCCTTCCGGAGCATTCCAGCCTTGTCACGTCAACGCTTCCGGTGCCGGAAATCCGCGCGTCAAGGTCGACGCATTTTCCTCCCAGGTCTATTTCGCCGGCTCCGTTGATTTCCGCAGTGATGGACTTGCAGTCCATATTCTGGGCATCAATCTCGCCTGCTCCGTTTATCTCTATGGAGAGGTCTCCGCAGGTGATGTGATGGATGTCCACGTCACCGGTTCCGTTGATCTCAATGGCAAGGTCTCCAAGGGTCATCCTGCCCATCTCTATGTCGCTGGCTCCGTTGATTGAAAGCTTTTCAAGTGTAGAGGTGCCAAGGATGATGTCGAAGGATGCGTTGGTGTACCTGTGGGAGCGGTCCAGGTATATATTGCACTTTCCGTTGTCATAGTCCACCCTGAGGTAATCCTCCAGGTTGGCCGGCAGTTCAATGGACAGGACAGGGTTCTCAGACTGCCTTACGGTCACGTCCGCGCTGCCGTCAATCACCAGGGTCCTGATCTCTCCCAGGCTGGAGAAATCCCTTGAGACCTCGCGGTCGGATCCCTTGATGACGTCCTTGTTGCCAAGGTCCACGCCTGAACTGATTGTTATGTTATCCTTGCCAAGTTTGTCCTGGTCTATCGTTATGAACCTGCAGCTGGAGCAGGTGAGGCCCAGCAATACGGCCGCGCCAAATATAATTATGCTCTTTTTCATTTCAATATTTCTTTAGGGTCAATCTCAAGTAATGACATCTTTTTGAGGAAAGCGGGGACGTCCTCTTCCATGAAACGTTTCTTTTCCATCTGTAAAACTCTTTCACGCGCTTCCGCGGTGACAAAGTAACCCAGTCCGCGCTTGGTATAGATTATACCGGAATCGGTAAGTTTCTCGTAGGAACGGGCCACGGTGTTGGGGTTCACCCCGATGTCCGCACCGTATTCCCGTACGGAAGGTATCCGGTCTTCGGCCTTGAGCCTTCCGTCCAGTATCTGCTCGCATATCGCGTCGCAGATCTGAAGATAAATGGGTTTATTGGGGTCGAATTCCATAAAGCTCTAGTGTTTGATTGTTTTGAGTCTCCAGAAGATGCCGGCGGCAAGGACTGCTACCCATCCGAACCAGGATATGTTCAGGAACCAGTTGATCCTTGACTGTACGCCGGATATGCTCGCATTGCTGATGCCGCTGAAAAAATGCTCCGCTATGTCTGTCATTCCAAGGAGTTTTGTAAAGATAATTCCAAAGACGGTGCCTATTATGAACATCCAGAGGATTGTCTTAGCCACCTTCGCCTTCTTGAATATGATTGCGCCAAGCAGGAAGGCCAACGCATACTGGCCCCACATAAGCCATATCATAGGCAGGTACTTGACCTTGAACCCATTGTTCGCCATTTCGGCAGCACCTTTGCCTATCAGGCCGGTAATAGTTGTATATCCCGGCAGGAGGCTCAGTATCAAGTCGCTGACTACAAGCATTGCGGCAAGGCATACGGGAACGATGATAAAGACAATAAGGAACATTGAGAGGAATTTCTCGAATGTGGAAGCGGGGATCATAATCCAGTTGCTGCCAGCCTTCTTGTCAGTGAGGCTTCCGTAGAGTTTCACTCCCAGGATAATGCAGGAAATGGTAAAGGTAGCTCCAATCGCTATGCCGCTGATGGCGCTTCCCGTGTCTCCGGCCACCCATTCGCCGGTGAATATCAGGCTGAACAGGTTGGCGACTATGTAAGCCATAATGGGCAGGAAGCCCAGGATGAGCATTGAAAGCCCAAAGTTGCTCTTTGCGTTTACCAGATCGTACTTGAAGTACTTGAAGAATCTGTCAAATGAAAATATCTTGTTCATGGCTCTATTCGTTCAGAAGGTTCTTGATAAGGTCTTTGTTCTTGTGCACTGCGTTGAACAGGGCTTCGATGTTCACCTTGGTCTCCAGTCCGTCTGTGTTCAGGAGCACCTGGATGAAGCCGCCGGGAAGCTGCTCGCTGTAGAGGCTCTCGGGGTGAAGCGTGGTGCCGTAGTCGAACGTGAGTTTGGAGGCGATTTTCTCCAGCGAGGCGTTGACCAGGACATCCTGCCTGTCAAGGATGATGATGGGGTCTATGATGTTCTCAAGGTCCCTTACCTGATGGGTGGAGATTACAATGGTGGAGTCCTCCGCGGTGTATTTGCTTACCGCTGCGCGGAACTGGGACTTGGAAGGGATGTCAAGGCCGTTGGTGGGCTCGTCCATAAACAGGTAGCGGGGTTTGCAGGCCAGTGCAAAGCTCAGGTATGTCTTCTTGAGCTGGCCGGCGGACATAGCGTCCATCTTCTTGTCAGGCTCCACTTCCATTTCTTTCATAATTGTAAGGAAAAGGTCCATGCTGAAGTTTGGCCAGAACACTCCGGTGTTCTTTGCGAACAGGCGGGCTGTCTGGTGCAGGGGAGAGACCTCGTCAGGAACGTAATAGAGTTCCTTGTAAAGATTGGGGTCCCTTTTGAAAGGATCCGTGCCGTCTATGTCAATGCTGCCGGAGTTGGGCTTCTTGAGGCCGCACAGAAGAGTCAGAAGGGTGGTCTTGCCCACGCCGTTCTCTCCAAGAAGGCCGTAGATCCTGCCTTCTTCAAGTGTCATCGTGATGTTTTTCAGTACCGGTTCGGAGCCGTAGCTGAAAGCCAGGTCGTTAATTTTAATCATATCTTTATAGTGTATTAGTTCAATAGTACACTGCAAAGGTATAACAAAAAATTAAACCTCCAAAACTTATTTGAATTTTTTTGGAGGTTTTTTATGAAAACGGTATTTTGGATTATCTGCGGAAGTTTTTCAGCTGCTGCTGAAGGGCTCCGGTAGCCGCCATCTTCATCATTTTCCTGGATCCCTCGAACTGTTTGAGGAGCTTGTTGACCTCAGGCAGGGAAGTGCCGCTTCCCGCCGCAATCCTGCGGCGGCGTGAACCGTTCAGGCATTCAGGATGCTCTTTCTCGTATGGAGTCATACTGAGGATGATGGCTTCGGTTGTCTTGAACGCATCGTCAGGGATGTCCACGTCCTTGAGGGCTTTGCCCACGCCGGGGATCATTGATGCCAGGTCCTTCATATTACCCATCTTCTTCACCTGCTGGAGCTGCTTGTAGAAATCGTTCAGGGTGAACTGGTCCTTGGCCAGTTTCTTCTTGAGCTCGCGGGCTTCTTTCTCGTCAAACTGCTCCTGGGCCTTCTCCACAAAGGAAACGATGTCTCCCATTCCCAGGATTCGGTCAGCGATACGGGCAGGGTAGAATATGTCAAGCGCCTCCATCTTCTCTCCTGTGGAGACAAACTTGATGGGTTTGCCAACCACGGCCTTGATGGAAAGGGCAGCACCTCCGCGGGTGTCACCGTCCATCTTGGTGAGTACCACGCCGTCAAAGTCAAGCCTTTCGTTGAAAGCCTTGGCGGTCTCCACGGCGTCCTGACCTGTCATTGCGTCAACTACAAACAGAGTCTCCGTAGGGTTGGTGGCCTCTTTCATTGCAGAGATCTCGTCCATCAGCTCCTGATCGACGGCAAGGCGTCCGGCAGTATCCACTATCACCACGCTTATGCCGTCCCTCTTGGCCTGGGCTATCGCGGCGGTGGCGATCTTCACGGGATCTGATTCTCCCTCAATGGAGAAAACGGGAACATCCACCTGGGCTCCAAGGGTTTTCAACTGCTCTATGGCTGCGGGACGGAAGGCGTCGCACGCTGCAAGGAGAACCTTCATTCCGCGCTTGCTCTTGATGTTCAGGGCAAGCTTTGCACTGAAGGTTGTCTTACCGGAACCGTTGAGACCTGCTATGAGGACTACGGCGGGATTGCCCTTGATGTTGATCTCCTGGTGCTCGCTGCCCATAAATTCCGCAAGCTCGTCGTGGACAATCTTGACCATCATCTGCTGCGGCTTCACGGCCGTCAGTACGTTCTGGCCTATGGCTTTCTGCTTTACGCGGTCGCAGAAATCCTTTGCAACCTTGTAACTTACATCAGCGTCAAGCAGCGCCCTGCGGATATCCTTCAGGGTTTCGGATATGTTTATATCTGTGATTTTTCCTTCGCCTTTGAGTATCTTGAAGGAACGTTCCAGTCTCTCGGTTAAATTTTCAAACATATATTGGAATTTGGGACTGCAAAAATAGTGAATGATTCTTTATTTTCAATGCATAGGCCTGTGCTGGCTGTGACGCCAGGCCTTGAGGTTCCGGTTCAGGGTCTCCCATTGGTCTTCCGGTACGGCAAAGCCCACGAATTTTTCCCATATATATTCTTCCGCCACATTGCTTGGGTGGGAGAGGTCCTCGGCGTAGAAGCGGTAGTCGCGCAGCTCGTCCAGGAGTATCTCGTAAGCGGGGAAGTATTCGCGTCCGGGGCCCAGCACATCCTGCACGGCAAGCAGCAGGGTGGCCTTGCTGAGCTGGTTTGCGTGCGCCCCGTCTGCCAGGTGACGTATGGGGCTTACGGTAAAGATGAACTCCTTGCCGGGATTCTCCTCAATGATCCCGCGCAGGACGGAGGTGGTCTGTGCAAGGCTCAGCGCCTTGCGCTCAAACTCCGCCTGCGGCCGCTTGAGGCAGTTTGAAACCACCTCGCCGTCGCGGAAATAACACCAGACCGTTCCCAGAGATATTATGACCTTATTGCACGATTTCCATTTGTTGCAGGCCTCCTTTAGAGAGGCATTGGCGTTGGACAGGAAATCTTCCTGCTCCTTGCGCGCGAATGAAGTATGGTGCGAAAAGGAACACACCAGGCCTGCTCCTGCCCCCATCTGAACGCAATCATCCTCCTTGAAAGGTTCCCCGGAAGAGAGCCTGCGGACGGCCTTGGCTATGGACAGGGGATTGTACAGCGTGCCGAAGGGATTGACACAAACGTCCATCCCGGAGTGGAGCATCCTGGCTCCCACGGAGTCTGCAAAACAGCTTCCGAGTACTAAAATATTATCCTCGACGCTTATTTTTACGCCAGATTTCCCTATATTTAGGGATGTGAAGAGTTTCATGGAATCTATATCTTTGCATCAAATTTACTATTTATTTTATGAAAAGACTTCCTCTGATTTTTGCTTTTGCAACAATATGCCTGGGCGCCGCCGCCCAGCAGTTCAAGTACGATGTAAAGTTCGACTATATTTTCCTAAACTCAGAATTCGACCGCAGCAGCAATGTCTTTGAAAAATCAGGAACCCTCCACGCCGCCAGGCTCACACCACTTGTGGGCGTAGACTGGAACCAGGGCGGCCTGGCGCGCCATACCCTGCGCTTGGGGGTGGACCTGTTCAAGAATATGGGCGAAGGCCTTCCCGCCGGAGACGTTTTCAACGAAGTGCTCCTTTACTATAATGCCGATGTTCCCGTGCGCCGCCATCGCGGTACATTCAGCGCAATTGCCGGCATTTTCCCTCGCGCTTTCAGCGAAGGATTCTACAGCGATGCCTTTTTCAGTGACGATGTCCGGTACCTGGACAACAACTACGAGGGAATGTTCTTCAAATACAGCAATCCCAATGTCTATGCCGAACTGGGACTTGACTGGTGCGGGATGAAGGGCCTGACAAGGCGCGAGGCCTTCAGGATAATGTCGGCCGGTAAGGTGAGCCTTTTTGGCACGGACCTGTTCAACTTGGGCTGGTCGGCCTCGATGTTCCATTATGCCGGATCCCAGACCGTAAGGGGAGTGGTGGACAACACAATGGTCAATCCGTATCTGTTGCTGGACTTCTCTTCGGCGATAGGAATAAAGAATCTGTCACTCAGGACAGGTCCCATAGCCACCTATCAGTGGGACAGGGTCCACGACACCGAAAAGCATATGCCCTGGGGGCTTGAATCCATCCTGACCATACAGGAAAAGGCTTTTGGGATAGAAGACACCTTTTACTGGGGGGATGACCTTTATTATTACGACGGCACGTACGGCCCCAACGTATATTACGGTGAGCCTTTCTATTCCTGGCCTATGGAAGGCAGGTCCTGGATGGACAAACTGGGCCTGTTCTACCAGCCGAGGATATCGGACTGTATCAATCTGAGGGTTTCACTCGAATTCTTCTTCGGCAAGGCAATGGAAGACTGCCCGCCCGTTTACAGGGGGACCAACCAGATGCTTACCCTTTTATTCGACCTGGACAAACTTACTAGGAGATAATCTTGAGATATGAGAATTAACATAATGGCAGCAATGGCCGCAGCATCACTAATCGCCTCCTGCAGCGGAGTAAAAGACGGACAGCACGTCCTCCACATCCTATCCACCAATGACGTACACGGAGCCTGGTTCGACTCCACATACGTGGGAGGGGGAACCCAGAGGTCCCTTTTCGCCGTCAATTACTACGTTGACAGCGTGCGGAACACCGTGGGCGCGGAGAACGTAATGCTCCTGGATGCCGGAGACTGCCTGCAGGGAGACAACGCCAGCTATTATTTCAATTTCGTGGATACGGAAACCCCGCATCTCTTCCCCAGGCTGATGTCTTATATGGGTTACGATGCCATTACCGTAGGGAACCACGACATTGAGGCAGGCCATCCCGTCTATGACAGGGTGGCCGCGGACCTTGCCAAGGCAGGCATCCCTTTCCTTGGCGGCAACGCCATACGCACGGACAACGGAGAACCGTATTTCCCCGTGTACAAGACATTTGAACGCGCTGGGCTCAAGGTTCTGGTGATGGGATATACCAATGCGAACAATAAAGCCTGGATGAACGAAGACCTGTGGTCCGGAATGACTTTCGAGTCTCTCATCCCACTCGTACAGCAGGATGTTGACCGCCTCATAGCACAGGAAAAGCCTCACGTGGTGATTGTCAGCGTCCATTCAGGAACAGGAGAAGGGGACGGAAGCATACTGGAAAACCAGGGTCTGGACCTTTTCAACAGCCTCAAGGGCGTTGATGCCCTCCTCTGCTCGCACGACCACAGCCCGTATGTCTCCGAGAACGACCACATCCTCCTCCTGAACACCGGCAGCAAGGCAAGCAATGTAGGCCACGGGATAATTGTGGTGGAGACAGACAAGGGCAAAGTAGTCTCAAAGACATACAAGGCCTCACTGATTCCTGTAGAAAGGGAAAAGGCCGATCCCGCTATGAGGGAGTATTTCAGCAAAGATTACCGGGCCGTAAAGGCCTTCACCCTCAAGGAAGTCGGAGAACTTTCCAGGGATATGGTATTCAGCGACGCGTTCCTTGGAATGAGCGACTACACCAACCTTCTCCACACGGTAAGCCTTGGCTGCAGTCCAGCCCAGATATCCATAGCCGCGCCTCTGACACAGAACGCAACCGTCAAGGCAGGCAAACTCATATACAACGATATGTTCACCCTGTACAGGTATGAGAACCAGCTCTTTGTGGTTAAAATGACAGGCAGGGAGATAAAGGATTTCCTGGAATTCTCCTATGACCTGTGGATAAACACCTACGAGAAGCCAGGGGACCACATCCTGAACATAAGGCCCAGGTCGGACGCCAGGACCGGTACGGAGCGCTGGTCTTTTGCCGAAGCCTCTTACAACTTCGATTCCGCCGCCGGTATCAATTACACCGTGGACGTGACCAAGCCTTATGGCTCCAGGGTAGCCATAAGCAGTATGGCTGACGGAAGCGCATTCAGCCTTGATGCAACCTACAATGTGGCAATGACGTCGTACCGCGCAAGCGGTGGCGGCGGCGCCATGGTCAGGGGAGCTGGCGTCAATACCGAGAACATAGACGAGAGGGTGGTTGCCAAGTATCCTGAGATCAGGGACCTCATATACCAGTACATAGAAAAACACGGTGTGGTGGACCCTGCCGCAATTGGAAACAAAGCCGTTCTGGGCCAGTGGAAATTCATCCCTGAAAAACTTGCCGGACCCGTGCTGGAAGCAGACCGGAAACTTCTTTTTGGGAACTGATAACGGAAATTTCAGCCTTTACTTGAGGCCTTGCTCCAGGAATTCTACGAATCCCGGTATGCTGAGGTCGTATCCGCGTATGGGCGCGAGCAGCTCTCCGTCAGGAGACAGCAGCGCGTAGTTAGGCTGCGCGTTTACGCCGAAGCGCTCCCTTACGATATAGGAATTGATCCTTCCGCGGTCTTTGAGGACCTTTCCGGCGGGAGTAGTCATCCATTGGCTCTGGGGGAGTTTTGTCTTGTCATCCGTGTGCAGGGCCACTATCACGTATTTGTCGTTGAGGATGCCGTGCACCTGAGGGTCACTCCATACGCGCGCCTCCATCTCCCTGCAATTGACGCAGCCGTAGCCGGTAATGTCCACGAATACGGGCTTTCCGGCGGCCTTGGCCTGTGCCAGGCCCTCTTCAAGGGTGGCGTAGCCCCTGAGCCCCTGCGCAAGTTCCAGAGGTGCGTTGAGGCTTGCTGTCTCTTCCGTAGGGAAGGCGGCCTGCGGCGTATATTTTCCTAGAACGAAATCCTGGGTTTCCATAGGGGGCAGGTAGCCCGAGATGCCCTTGAGCGGGGCGCCCCACATTCCGGGGATAAGATATACGACGAACGCGAAATCTATTATTGCCAGAACCAGCCTGCCAAGGGAAATATGCTTGAGTTCGCTGTCGAACTTAAAGCGAAGCTTGCCCAGCAGGTAGAAGCCCAGCAGGGTGAATATCACAATCCAGAGGGCAAGGTATATTTCCCTGTCCAGGATACCCCAATGGTAAGTCTGGTCCGCCGTGCTGAGGAACTTGAGGCCCAGCGCCAGTTCTATGAATCCAAGGACTACCTTCACGCTGTTAAGCCATCCGCCGCTCTTGGGAAGGTTCTCAAGCAGGCTTGGGAAAAGCGCCAGGAGGGTGAACGGCAGGGCGAAGGCGATGGAGAAGGCCAGCATGGTGACCATAGGCGTCCAGAACTCTCCCTGGGTGGATTTGATGAGCACTGTGCCCACGATGGGGCCCGTGCAGGAGAACGATACCAGAACCAGGGTGAGGGCCATGAAGAACACTCCTGCCAGGCCTCCCTTGTCTGAATTCTTGTCGCTCTTGTTTACCAGAGAAGAGGGCAGTGTTATCTCAAAGGCGCCAAAGAACGATGCCGCGAACAGCATGAAAATCACAAAGAACAGCAGGTTGGGCAGCCAGTGGGTTGACAGCCAGTTGAATATGTCCGCAGTGACGCTCTGTCCTCCCACAAGGTAGGTGATCAATATGATCACGGAAATGGGAACCGTGTACAGAAGCACTATGAACAGGCCGTACATTGCAGCCTTGAACTTGCCCTGAGCCTTGTTCTTGCTTCCTTTCATAAAGAACGAGATGGTCATTGGGACCATAGGGAACACGCAAGGAGTGAGCAGCATTGCAAAGCCCCAGAGGATGGCCTCCAGGATCAATGCCCAGATACTGCCGGGAATCTTGGCCTTTGACGCGGCAGGGGTGGCTGCGGAAACGGTCTCGGCCGCAGCTGCGGGGGCGTTAATTGCCAGGTCAAAGTCATAATCTTCCGGGGAACGGCAGTCCGTGCCCTGGCAGCTGCGCCAGGTGAGGGTGCCGCTGACTTTAGCGGGGCCGCTGAGTTTGAGCGCCTGCTTGATTATGAAAATGCTTTCGGAGAGCGTTTCCTGTGGCTCTCCGTCAAGCGAAGCGCCTTCCAGGGTCTCGAATTCCAGATATGTGGGAGTGTCGGGATCTTTCAGCGAATATGTATGCCAGCCGCTGAGGATGCGTCCTGTGAACGTAATCACAGCGCTGTCCCCGTCCTGCGATACGGTTGTGCTCCACTTGATGGTGTCGGGGAACAACTGCCCCCTGACAGCCACGCAAGCCGCCAGGGAAAGAATCGTAAGCAGGATTCTGCGGAGGAACTTACTTGGCATACGCTACGGACCTTGTCTCCCTGATGACGGTGATCTTCACCTGTCCGGGATAAGTCATCTCTTCCTGGATCTTCTGTGCTATGTCGGTGGAAAGCTTTGCAGCCTGGTCGTCGCTGACCTCTTCTGCTCCCACGATAACCCTGAGCTCACGGCCTGCCTGGATGGCGTAGGTCTTTGTCACGCCCTGGTAAGCCTTGGCAAGGTCTTCCATATCCTTGAGCCTCTTGATGTAGGACTCGATAACCTCCCTGCGGGCGCCCGGACGTGCTCCGGAGATAGCGTCTCCGACAAGGACCAGAGGGGCGATGATGGAGGTCATCTCAGTCTCCTCGTGGTGGGCTCCGATTGCGTTGCAGATCTCAGGACGCTCTTTGTACTGCTCCGCCAGCTTCATACCAAGAAGGGCGTGAGGGAGCTCCGGATCCTCTTCTGAAACCTTTCCGATATCGTGCAGGAGGCCTGCTCTCTTTGCGAGCTTGGGGTTGAGGCCAAGTTCCGAGGCCATTATTGCGCTGATGTTGGCAACCTCGCGCGAGTGCTGGAGCAGGTTCTGGCCGTAGGAACTGCGGTATTTCATCCTTCCGATGAGTTTCACCAGTTCGATGTTCATTCCGTGAATTCCCAGGTCTATGCAGGTGCGCTTTCCAGTTTCAAGGATTTCCTCTTCCAACTGCTTGCGTACTTTGCCTACGACCTCCTCGATGCGGGCGGGATGGATACGTCCGTCCACTACCAGCTGGTGGAGCGCAAGGCGTGCCACCTCCCTGCGTACGGGGTCGAATGCGGAAAGGAGGATTGCGTCAGGAGTGTCATCGACAACTATTTCAACGCCGGTGGCGGCCTCCAGGGCCCTGATGTTGCGGCCCTCACGGCCAATGATGCGGCCTTTGATCTCGTCATTCTCAATAGGGAATGTGGTTACGGAGTTCTCAATGGCGGTTTCAGTTGCAGTGCGCTGTATGGTGTTGATTACTATTCTCTTGGCTTCCTTGGCAGCGTTCAGGCGTGCCTCGTCTATGGTCTCGTTGATATAGGCCTGGGCCTCTGTGCGGGCTTCCGCCTTCATATTCTCCACAAGCATTGCCTTGGCCTCGTTAGCAGTCATTCCGGCTACGGTCTCCAGCTGCTTGTTCACCTGGGCTGAAAGCTTGTGGTATTCTTCGGTTTTCTTTTCGAGGATTTCCCGCTGGGCCTGAAGGGATTTCTTGGCGTTCTCTGCGTCGGAAAGGCGCTTGTTGAGTTCGTTGTTCTGCTGGTTGAGGGTGTTTTCCTTCTGCTTGAGGCGCTGCTCAGTCTCACGGATCTGGGCGTTCTTTTCGTTGACGTGTTTCTCGTGGTCTGCCTTGAGCTGGAGGAATTTCTCCTTGGCCTGGAAGATTTTCTCGTTCTTGATGTTCTCTGCTTCGATGCGGGCCTTTTCTATTATGGCCTCGCTCTGACCCTTGAGGGTGCTTCTCTTGATGAGTATATAGATAGCCAGGGCAAGCGCTGCTGCCACTACGGCGGTCAGGATATAGTACAACATTTGTGTATTTGTGTATATATATTGTTAAACAGTATCTTGGCTGCGGAAAGCAGGTACTGTTCAAAGAGGAAATAAAAAGCCGTTAGTAGCTACGTCGGAAATCTTAATGATAAGATTTGGGCTCCACCGCATTTCAGGTATCCGGTCTGTGCCGGCCCGCCATCGGGCAGTGAGTCACCCGGTTCCTTGGAACTTGTTGTTTCGGCGGTAGGGAACTAACGGCTAGTCTAATTTCTCCAAATAATCTGAAGTCTGGGCGGAGAGTTTCTTGATCTGCTCTTCAAGCGAGGAGAGCTTTTTCTGGAGGGAAATGCGGCTTATGGCCTCGTTCAATGTGACGAAAGCCAGTTTGTCAACCAGCTCACGTCCTACGAATTTAGCATCGTAAGCAGCCAGTTTCTGGTTTATGGCATCCGATGCCAGACGCATATATTGCTCCATCTCAGGGGAGGACGCCTTGAGCGGATATGTTTTGCCCGCAATCTTGATATTTATGCTTTGGTCTTTAGTATCTGCCATAACTATTTTTCAAGAAACGAGATGCACTTGTCGATCTCCCTGATCAATTTGTCAATTTTCTCCTTGGCAACGGCCGAACTGCCGCCATTGCCGGTAAAAGCCCCGGCCAGTTTCAGATTCTCTATCTGTCTCTTTAAATCAGTAATCTGCTGTTCGCCGGACTGCACGGCCGCACGGTATTCCTCCAATTGGGAGGCAAGCTGGGCATTCTTTTGCTTCTCACCTTCATAAAGGGCTATGAGACGCTCAAAATTTTGCTTGATACTTTCTACCATTTTGACCGATAATCCTTATTTTTGCAAATATACTAAACGATTGGCAAAAAAACAATTGACTTTAATCATCTATGGTAAAAATGAAATTGGCTGCGGCAACGCCCAGGGTATGGCTGGCCGATGTCCGTAAGAACTATGAACAGGCTGTAGCATTGCTTGAAAAAGCGGAAAGCGAAGGCGCCAAAATGATAGTGTTCACGCCTCATTTCCTCACGGGCGCAACCTGCGGGGTGCTGTCGGGACAGAAACTGCTTGCGGAGGCTGAGCAGAAGGCCTTGTGGCAGTTGAAGCAGCTGTCCGCAGAGAAGGGGATTGACCTGGTATGCGAGTCCTGTTCAAAGGATGGCCTGGAAATCATCTGTGCCTGTGTTCCGGAAATGGTGACCCGCTACCGCAAGGTCAAGGAGCAGATTGCCGTCAAGTCGTCCGTGGAGCGCAAGGTGTATGTCTATTGCCCCAGCGGATACGGAGAGTCCACCGCCGATGGCGTTTACGCCGGAGGCTCCCTGATATATTGCAACGGCCACCTGCTTGCCGCAGGGGAGCGTTTCCTCCGGGAAGGCACCATTGTATTTGCCGATGTTGACACGTCCTTGGAGCCTGCTCACAACCAGATAGAGAAAGAAAAGCCGGTCACCCGCCGCCATCCTTTCATCCCTGAGGACAGGGAAGAACTGGCGCAGAGGTGCGACGACATACTCCGCATACAGACCGCCGGTCTGGTTGCCAGGATGGAATTCATAAAAGCCGGAAAGGCGGTGCTGGGCATTTCCGGAGGCCTTGACAGCACCCTGGCCCTGCTGGTGACCTGCCTTGCCTTTGACGAGCTTGCCATTCCCCGCAATAACATCATAGCCGTGACGATGCCCGGCCTGGGCACCTCCAACCGCACCAAGGGCAACGCCCTTGCGCTAATGGAGGCTCTTGGAGTCACTTCTAAGGAGATATCCATCGTAGCCGCCGTGGAGCAGCATTTCAAGGACATCGGGCACGACCCCTCGGACCGAAATGTCACGTACGAGAACGCCCAGGCGCGCGAGAGGACGCAGATCCTTATGGACCTTGCCAACGAATACGGCGCCTTTGTGGTGGGCACCGGAGATATGTCCGAGATAGCCCTGGGATGGTGCACTTTCAACGGGGACCACATCTCCAACTACGGAGTGAACTGCGGCGTTCCAAAGACCCTTATGAGGGAGATAGTCAGCCACGCTGCGCGCACCCGCTTTGCCGGGGCCTGCGGCGCTGTGCTTATGGACATAGTTGACACCCCTGTAAGCCCTGAACTCATTCCCGGAGAAGGAGGCGAGATAGGCCAGAAGACAGAGGATGTGCTGGGTCCCTACGAACTCCACGACTTTTTCCTGTACCATCTGGTGCGTCACGGAAGGACTCCAAAGGAGATATACCTTGAGGCAACCTATGCTTTCAGTGACCAGTATGACGCCGCTGCCATCAAATCCTGCCTGCGGACTTTCATACGCCGCTTCTTCAGCCAGCAGTTCAAGCGTTCCTGCAGCCCGGAAGGCCCGTGCGTAGGCTCCGTCAGCCTGTCTCCAAGGACTTCCTGGCCAATGCCTTCGGATGCCTTCAACACCCTTTGGATGGACCAATTAGAGAATTTATAAAATATTAACATACAATAAGATGCGTCAGATCATCACCCATTTTACCGACAACGATCTCTATACTTTTACCTGTCAGTATTATATCCTTGAGAAATACCCCCGCGCGGAGGTTGAGTACACTTTCTTTGACCGCAACCACCAGGTTTACCCCCAAGGCTTCGCAGCGCTGCTGCAGGAGCAGGTGGACAAAATGAAAGACGTGGTTATCACGGATGAGGAGGTTGAATTCATGAAGCGCAAATGCATCTACCTGCCTTTGTGGTACTTCACATACCTGAAGGGTTACCGTTTCAATCCTGCCGAAGTAATGATAAGCCAGGATGAGGAAGGATACCTGCAGATCAAAGTCCGCGGCAAATGGTTCAGCACCATTATGTGGGAGATGCCGTTGCTCTCCTCCATTTCGGAGCTTATGCATATGCTCCGCGGCGACTTTGAGAAATACGATGCCGCCCTTGAGGAGAAGCGCGCCGCCGCCAAGACGGAGAAGATACTGTCCGCAGGCCTTGTCCTTGGAGATATGGGCACCCGCAGGCGTTTCAGTTTCGACCATCAGGATATGGTAATCAGGGTGATGGACCAGGTGGCAAGGTCCCGTTCAGACTGGCCCGGCAAGTTTACCGGCACTTCAAATGTCTGGCTTGCAATGAAATACGACCTGGTTCCCCTGGGAACAATGTCCCATCAGTTAATCAGTTTCGAGGAGAACGTCAGCGGACTGTTCGAGTGCAACTACAACGTGATGCGCAAGTTTTCCGACGTTTATGACGGGGACAACGGAATCTATCTGTATGACTGCTTCGGGGACAGGGTTTTCTTCTCCAACCTTTCAAAACGTATGGCTATGATGTACAAGGGCCTCAGGGTGGACAGCGGAGACGAATTCGAGCAGACGGAGAAGATAATCGCCAAGTACAAGGACCTTGGAATAGATCCTGCCACCAAGCAGGTGGTGTTCTCCAACGGCCTTGACATTGACAAGGCCATAGAGATACATAAATACTGCGCCGGGCGCGTTCAGGATTCATACGGTGTGGGAACTTTCCTCACCTGCGACGTCACCGGAGCGGATCCTATGAACATAGTCATCAAGCTCACCCGCGGCCGTATTACGGAGAGCAGGGTATGGCACGAGTGCATCAAGCTCTCCTGCAATCCCACAAAAGCGTTGGGAGACGAGGCCAAGCGCGCATACCTCATCTCCCAGCTTCAATAGGGTATTTCCCAATCCCGTCAGTTCATCAGCCTGAATATGCTTGTAAGCGTATTCAGGGCTGACTGCACTTCGGGCGAAGATGCAAGTGACGCCGCAGCGGCCTGCGTGGCCTCCTGCGTGGCGTTGTTTGTCAGTGTCTTGGCCGTGGTGGTCACCTTGCCCAGGTCAATCTTGGACATCTGGTCCAGAAGGCCTACTATTGCCTGTGCGTTGCTGGGGGTGATAGTGTTCTGGGAGCCTTCTATGAGTCCGGCAATCAAGTCAGTGTTGTCACCCTCCAGGGCGTTGCCCCTGAGGATGTTTATTATGCTGGCAAGGTTGACAATGTTGCCAAGGTTGCCCAGGTCGATCTTTCCTGCAAGCTTGTATCCTGCGTAAAGCGCAAGGATGGCTGCGCCCAGGCCTACGCCTTTGGACTTCTTGCTGGAACCCAGTCCAAGGACACCACAGGAAGTGGTGAGCATTACCGCCGTCATCGTGGCGGCTACTACTTTCAGGAGTTTCATATCGCGGTGTTTTAGTGATTAATTTCTTCTGGCCATGCTTATGTAGTAGAGCAGGGTGGCAAGGGATCCCAGAGCGGCCGTAACGTATGTGTAGGCGGCCCATTTGAGGGCGTCGTGAGCGTAAGCCGTGGTTGTGGAGTCCGTGATATTCGCGGAATTAAGCCACTCAACGGCCCTCTGGCTGGCGTTGACCTCTACGGGAAGGGTTATGAAGCTGAACAGCGTGGTGATGGCAAAGAGGGCTATTCCAAGCCACAGCAGCATAGGGGTGACGTTGATGAGCAGGATTCCAAGCAGGAGTATCCACTGGACACTCTTGCTGGCGAAACTTACCAGCGGCACGGCGGCGGTGCGGAGCTTGAGCGGCGCATAGCCCGTGGCGTGCTGGATGACGTGGCCGCACTCGTGCGCCGCGATTGCGGCAGCCGCCAGGTTCCTGCCGTTGTAAATGTTTTCACTGAGGTTGACCGTGCGGGTCTGCGGGTTGTAGTGGTCAGTGAGAGTGCCGCTAATGCAGGTGATGCTTACGTCGTGGATGCCGTTGGCTTCCAGCATCATCTGGGCAATCTGGGCGCCTGTCAAGTTAGTTGCCACCTGAGAGTATTTGTTTATCCTGCTTGACAGGACCATCTGGACGATGTAGCTGGCTATCATCACCAGTATGAAAAGCAACCAAGCCATATTTAGAGCTGTTTGATTAATTCAGTGAAAAGTTTGCACATCTTGTCCGTGATCATCCCTGCCTGGGCGACTACGTCGTCCGCATCGTTGTAGGTCTGCTGCTCGTTGTCGACGTTGGCTACGTTTGTGATCACGGATACTCCGAATACCCTAAGGCCGCAATGCCTGGCCACGATCACTTCAGGCACGGTGGACATTCCAAGCATATCGGCGCCCACGGTGCGGAAGAAGCGCACCTCGGCCGGGGTTTCGTAGGTAGGGCCCGAGCTGGCAAAGTAAACGCCCGTCTTCAGGTCCATCTTGAGTTTCTTTCCAATTGCAAGGGCTTTCTCCCTGAGCTCCTGGTCATAGGCGCAGGTAAGGTCCGGGAACCTGGTCCCGAATTCCTCCAGGTTGGGGCCTATGAGAGGATTAGGCAGGTTGTTTATGTGGTCCTTGATAATGACCATATCCCTTATCCTGAAATCAGGGTTGGCCGCGCCGGCCGCGTTGGAAACGAACAGGTACTGGATGCCAAGGAGTTTCATGACCCTTATTGGAAGGGCAAGGAGTTCCATGCTGTAGCCTTCGTAATAGTGGAAGCGTCCCTGCATTGCAATGACGCACTTTCCCGCAAGCTGTCCTACTATGAAATTGCCCTTGTGGCCCACTGCGGTGGATATGGGGAAGCCGGGGATGGTGTTATATGGGATTACTACGGGATCCTTTATCCTGTCCGCCAGGTCTCCGAGGCCGCTTCCAAGCACGATGCCCACCAGCGGCTCCCTGCCGTCCAGCCTTTCCGCAACTGACTGCGCGGCGGAACGTATCCTTTCCATTCTTGAGTTGTCCATATTATTTCTTGAGTTGTGTCAATACTTTTGCGGCGTTTGAGAGGATTTCCTCTTCTCCGGGGATGACTCTGTCCTTCATCACTACTTTTCCTCCGGCAATGACCGTCCTGATGCAGTCTGAATGCGAAGAATATACCAGATTGGCAAGGAAAGGGGCGGGGGAGAGGAAAAAGCTGTTGTGGGTATCTACAAGGCAGATATCGGCGCGGAGGCCTTCCTCTATGCGTCCGGAATTGAGGCCGAGGGCGCGGGCGCCGTTCACGGTGGCCATTGCCATAAGCTCGTCCAGGGGCATCACGGAGGGATCCTCCCTCCAGGCTTTCTGGACTATTGCGGCGGTTTTCAATGCCTCCAGTATGTCAAGGTTGTTGGACGATGCGCATCCGTCAGTGCCTATGCACAGGTTGGCTCCGGCCTGTTTGAGCTCGTTGTAGCGGAACTTGTAGCCGGACGAGAGCTTGAGGTTGGAGTTGATGTTGTGGACGCAGCTTACGCCTCTTTCTCCCATTATGCGCACGTCGTTGTCGCTCAGCCACAGGGAGTGGGCGGCTATGACGTCGGGCCATAAGGCGCCCAAGGAATCAAGGTACTCGGTGGGGGAGAGCCCGCCGTGGGCCGCCTGGCACTCCAGGTTCTCCTTAAGCGTCTCGGAAACGTGGACGTGCAGTTTGAGGCCGTGGTCACGGGCGAATTCAGCCGCCCATCTGATTAGTTCTTCGCTTACGGTATAGACAGAATGGACGCTGACCGTGAATATGGAATCATTGCCCCAATTGAGCGATTGGTTGTACCACTTGAGGCACTTGGCTTTCTGGGTCTGGGCATCGGGCCTGCCGTCTCCTTCAAGGAAGATGTAGGAAACGGCCGGAAGGATTCCCATCTCCACGGCGGCCTCGCGCGCAGTGGAGGAGAACCAGTACTGGTCGTTGAAGACGGTGGTGCCGGTCCTGATCATTTCCAGGCAGGCGACCTTGGTGCCCCAATAGACGAAGTCCCGGTCTATCTCGCTTTCTATTTCCCATATGCGCTTGATCCAGTCGTGGAAAAGCAAGTCTTCTCCTACTCCGCGCATTAGCGACATTGCGGCGTGGGTGTGGCCGTTCACAAGGCCGGGTATTGCGGTGAGGCCTGTGCAGTCCAGCACTTCATAACCGAAAGTGGGGAAAGACTTGTCCAGTTCCCCCGCTTTGGCTATCCGGCGTATGGTTGCGCCGTCTATGGCAATATCTCTTGGACTGCCGTCCAGAGTTACGTTTTTCAATAGTATTCCAGGCATCGGGACAGGATTAGAAATCTTCTTCTTTGTACTCGCGCTGAGGAATTACGCCGTCAAAGCACTTGTCCTTGATGTAGTTGACCGCATCCTGCAGGCCCTCGGCGAATTTCTCGAAATCTTCTTTGTAAAGGAAAATCTTATGCTTGTCGTAAGAGTAGCTTCCGTCACGCTCCTGTTTGCGTTTGCTCTCGGTAATGGTAATGTAAAAGTCATCGTTCCCGCGGGTGGATTTCACGTCAAAGAAATACGTGCGTTTTCCCGCCCTAACAGGCTTTGAATATACATCTTCCGAACCCCCTTCCGGAACGAAGTTCCGGTCATAATCCTCTCTGTACATATGCTAAAGATTTACATTTATTCACAAAAATATAATTTTTCCCCGATTCTCTTATTATATTTGCATAAATATTTTCGTTGAAATCATGCTCAATAGAAGAATCCTCAGGATCAAGGCGTTCAAGACCCTTTACAGTTTTGCAGAAAACCCTGCAATGACAATAAAAGAGGCCGGGAAGCAGCTGGAAACATCGTGCGAGGCTGCACGGGACCTGTACCTGATGATGATGGCCCTAATCCCTGCCCTCACGGCGGAGGCTTTTTCACGCATAGAGGCGGCCAGAAATAAATTCAACCCAACTGAACAGGAAAAATTCCCCAACCTCAAGTTCGTTTCCAACGCACCCGCCGCCATGCTGGGCGCGGATCCGGATTTCCAGAAACTCCTTGCCAAAAAGAAGATCAGCTGGGAGCAGTACGATGTGTTCCTGCGCCAGCTGTACCAGAACGTAAGGGAAACCGACTATTTCAAGGAGTATCTTGAAAAGCCCGGGAATTCATTCAAGGAGGATGCGGACCTGTTCGTGAAAATCTTCGAAAGGGAACTGGTGGACGATCCCGCCCTTGAGGAGATCCTGGAAGACCTCTCCATTTACTGGAATGACGACCTTGCCTACTCGCTTACCTGCTGCTGCCGCTCGCTGGCACAGATGACAACCGACGGCCGCTGGTCATATCCGCCGCTGTATATGAGCGATATGAACCCTGGCGCTCCGGCAAAGGTGTCGGACTCCAAGTTCGTCCACGGAATCCTGGAGGCCGCCGTGGCTGGCTTCCCCCGTTATTCCCAGATGGTCTCCGAATGCGTTCCCCAGTGGGACAAGGACAGGCTTTTTGTCACCGACGTCTGCCTCATAGCGCTGGGACTGGCGGAGCAGGAGAAGTTCGGCTCCGACATAGACCCCAGGGTCACCATCAACGAATACGTGGAAATATCCAAGTATTACTCCACCCGCAAGAGCAGTTCCTTCGTGAACAGCCTGCTGGACAAATTGCTCAAGGAAAACATTATTAACATCAAATGAATATGATTACATTGTTACAGGCTGCCGCCCCGGCCGGAGGCGGCGCATCCATCTGGATTATGTTTTTGCTGCTCTTCGTGATTATGTGGCTCTTTATGATCAGGCCGCAGCGCAAGCAGCAGAAAGAACTGGAGGCATTCCGCGCAGGCCTCAAGAAAGGCGACAAGGTTGTCACCAACGGCGGTATATACGGAACGATAGCAGAGGTCGAGGAGAGGACGGTCCTCCTGAAGGTTGACGGAGACGTCAAGCTGAGGGTTGACAAGAGTTGCATCCAGAAAGACTATTCCGCAAATGCCCAATAAGATCCGGTTCAGGCTCCTGGACAGACTGCAAATCAGCGGGAGGGACCTTGCAGGTTTCCTGATGTGCCTCCTGCTGGCTTTCAGCATATGGCTGGTACACAACCTTACGTTGAGGTATTCGGCCATAATGAACGTGGAAGTGGTTGCGCAGAGTGATATCCAGGGAAGGTCTTCCGAATCTTCAAACACGGCGGTGATTTCCGCCCGATGCCGCGCTTCCGGGTTCCGGGTGCTGCGCAACGGGCGCAACGCCGACAATGGCGTGAAGGTGTACTTCCAGGCGGAGGAATTCACGCACGGCGAGGACGACGCCTTTTACCTTTCGCCCAACGCGCTGGCATCGCACGTAACCGAAATCTTCGGGGAGGAAGTCCAGCTGGAGTCCTTCATCACCAACACGGTGGTGTTCCGCTTCCCGTCGGAGGACTACCGCAAGGTTCCCGTCACCCCGCGCCTGATTGCGACCTACAGGCCGCAGTACACGGCTGTGGGGAGCATGGAGTTCTCTCCGGATTCCGTGCTGGTTTACGGAGATCCCAACTATCTGGAGAACGTGGACAGGATTTTCACAAAGCCCCTTGAACTCAAGAACCTCAAGAACGACACCCACGGTGAAGTTGACCTTGACATCCCTTCAGGGCTCAGGGCATCGGCCACAAGGGCGGGTTATTCGCTCCAGGTCAGCCGCTACGTGGAAATAAGCAGGGAAGTGCGTATGGAAGTGCGCGGTCTTCCCGCCGGAAAGACCCTTTCAGTCTATCCCTCCACTGCCCAGGTGGTGTTCAAATGCATATTCCCAATGAATTCGGACCCTATGCGTACGGCCAGCTTTTACATAGACTATGAAGAATTTGCAAATTCAATAAACGGGCGCTGTGTCGCCCGCAGTTCGGGACTGCCCGCCACCGTGATAGATTACGAGGTGGAGCCGCAGATCTTTGAATGTGTTGAAGAATAAAAAGCAGTTAGTAGTGAAGACATTGGTTATTACAGGCGGAATAGGCAGCGGAAAGACCGTGGTGGCAAGATACCTTTCCTCAAAGGGCATCCCGGTCTATGACTGCGACAGCCGCACCAAGGCTATCTATTTTGAGAACCCTCTGGTTGTGATGGATATAGAGGAGGCCTTGGGAGAGTCCGTATGCGACTCTGAGGGAACGCTGGACCGGGAAAAGCTCGGGTCCATCATTTTCTCTGACAAATCTAAGCTTGCCCTGGTGGAGGAAATCGTACACCCTATGGTATATGACGATTTCGTCCGCTGGAGGGACGACCGCGAAGGGGAGACCCCTTACGTGATAATGGAATCGGCAATATTCCTGGAGAAGCCGCTTTTCCACGACCTGGCGGATGCGGTGGTGTTCCTTGAGGCCCCGGACGAGCTGAGGCTTAACCGTGCAATGCACCGCGACAACGCATCGCAGGCCACGGTACGTCAGCGTATGAAAGCGCAGCACTTTGACATGGACATAGTGGATGCAGTGATCGTGAACGATGCGGACATCCCGTCGCTCTTTGCCAAAGTGGATGCCGCGATAGAAAAATTGAAAGAAAAATTACAGTAAAAGATATGAAAACAGACTTGTCAAAAATCCTTTCCGTTTCTGGAAAAAGCGGATTGTTCCAATATCTGGCCCAGGCCCGCAATGGCGTCATCGCCGAATCCCTTTCTGACAAGAAAAGGGTTATGCTGGACATCAAGAGCCGTATAACCACCCTCGCGGACATCTCCATCTTTGCAGATTCCGGAGAGCTCAAGCTCAAGGAAGTCTTCCTGAGCCTGGGAAAGATCTATAAAGAGCAGCCCGGTCCGGACAAACTGCCCGAGAACGAGCTGAAGGCCCTGTTTGCCAAGGCAGTGCCGGATTACGACCAGAACCGTTTCTATCCTTCCCATATGAAGAAGGTCCTGGATTGGTACAACCAGCTCGCACGTTACGCATCACTTGACTTTGTAGAGGAAGAGACACAGCAGCCTGCAGATGAGTAAGAAGTCAGTGCGGATAATCACCTTGGGCTGTTCCAAGAACACGGTTGATACCGAGCACCTGCTGGGCCTGATCCAGAATGACCTGGAGGTGATTCCGGAGGATGCCGATCCGCCCTATGTGGATTATCTGCTGCTGAACACCTGCGGATTCATTGGCGATGCCAAGGAAGAGTCCGTGCAGGCGGTGCTCCAGGCGGCCGCGCTAAAGGCGCAGGGCCGCGCCGGCTCCCTTATGGTATTCGGCTGCCTCTCCCAGCGCTACGCCGCCGAACTCCCTTCCCTTATTCCGGAAGTGGACGCGTGGTTCGGCGCAAGGGACCTTGCTCCCGTGGCGCGCGCCCTGGGCGTGGAGCCCGCTGCCGGCGGAGCCGTCACGCGGTGGCTGCCGCCCCGCGGCAAGGGCTACGCTTACCTCAAGATCTCCGAAGGCTGCGACCGCCGCTGCTCATACTGCGCCATCCCCTTCATCAGGGGCGCACATCGCAGCGTCCCCATAGAGGAACTGGTCCAGGAGGCCACCCTGCTGGCATCCAGCGGAGTCAAGGAACTCATCCTCATAGCCCAGGATACCACATATTACGGGCTTGACCTGTACGGCAGGCGCGCTTTGGCAGACTTGTTGCAATCGCTTTCCGCAGTTCAGGGAATTGAATGGCTGCGCGTGCACTATTCATATCCGGCGGATTTCCCCCAGGACGTGCTGGAACAGATGGCCGTAAACCCAAAGGTCTGCAAATATCTGGACATTCCGCTCCAGCATATTTCCGACAGGGTGCTGGACAATATGCACCGGCATATAGACTCCGGGAAGACCAGGAGCCTGATCAGGGCCTTCAGGGAAAAAGTTCCCGGCATTGTGCTGCGGACAACCCTGATAGTGGGACATCCCGGAGAAGGGGAGGAAGAATTTGAGGAACTGCTTGACTTTGTGCGCGAAAGCCGCTTCGAACGCCTGGGCGCGTTCACCTATTCCGAGGAGGAAGGCACCTATGGCGCGCAGCATTTCAAGGATGATGTTCCCCAGGAGGAGAAGCAGCGCCGCCTTGATAAGCTGATGAGCGTCCAGAGGGACATCTCTATGGAATTCAACGGCAGCCGCGTAGGTTCCCTGGAAACCGTTTTGGTTGACGATTTTGTAAATGGTGCGTATATTTGCAGAAGCCAGTTTGAGAGCCCGGAAGTGGACGGAGAGATAATTGTGACCTCAAAGGAGCCTCTCAGGGTGGGAGATATGGTCAAGGTGCGCATCACCGCGGCCGATGAATACGATTTGACAGCAGAAACAATATGAAACGCTTATTTGTTATCCTTCTGACACTTGCAGCCTTGTGCGCCTGTACCCCGCAGGCCTACACTCTGCTCTACGATATGCATTATCCGGGCGAGGCTGGTTTTGTCTTGGAGAACAAGACTATGAGTGTCGTTTATCTGAATGACGGGAACAGGCAGGACTCCCTCTATGTGAGCAGCCTGGCTAACGGTTTGGTCAAGGGCCTGGAGAGGGAATACTTCCAGTCCGAAGAGGCCATTCCGGTATTCAGCGTCCCCAAGAACCGAACGGGCGTTTATCACGCAAAGGATTCGCTGGTAAACCTTATGGTTCAGACCGACGCCGATGTACTCTTCCTGCTCGACAGCCCAACTTTGAGAACTTCAAGAGACACCATCACCGCCGTATCCAACCTTTATGTATATGACGGTCTTGACAAGAAGAGGGATTCCGTAATTGTAGTGCCGCTCAGCAGGAAGTATCCCGCCCGTGCGGACCTGCAGGCCTCAGCCACAAGCTACGGAACCGCAGTGGCAGGACTTTTCACAAATGACGTGCGCAAGGAGTACTACTCCATAATCTACTACGACACCTATAACACCTGGGTAAGGGCACTTATGAAGGCCCTGGATTCCGACTGGGAAGGAGCGATGGAAATATGGATGGAAATCCTTTCCGGCAAATCTACGGACGAGGAGAAAGCCTGCGCCGCATACAATATGGCGCTTGGGTGCTATATGCTTGAAGATTATGCCCTTGCCCTTGAATGGCTGGACAGGAGCGACAAGTATCAGCCAATCTCGCTGAACTCGTTCCTGCGGACAAAGGCCCGCGCCATGCTATAGCCTGGGCGCCAGGGCCTTCAATGCCTTTCTGGCATTGGCGTTCTGGTAGAGGACCCTGTAAACCATATCTGCGACCGGCAGTTCAATACTGTTCCTGTCGCAGATTTGTTTTATTCCCGCCGAAGCGAAGTACCCCTCCGCGATCTGTGTGAGCTCGTTGAGGGCGCCACGGACGGTGCAACCGCGTCCTATGAGGTTTCCAAGGCGCCTGTTACGGCTGTAGGATGAATAGCAGGTCACAAGGAGGTCTGAAACATACTTGCGGTCAGAGCAGGATCTCTGGGCGGGGAAGAGAATGTCCAGGAACTGGAACATCTCCTTTGCGCACTGGGCCACCAGCACTGCCAGGAAGTTGTCTCCATAGCCAAGCCCGCTGGCAATTCCAGCCGCTACGCCGTAGATGTTCTTAAGCACGGCGGAGTACTCTATGCCCAGTACGTCAGGGCAGTAGCTTATGTTCATGCAGTCGCACCTGAAGAGTTCGGCGGCGGCTTCAGTGCGTGCCTGGTCCGCCCCTGCGGCGGTCAGGTAGCACAGCTTGCCGCGGGAAACCTCTTCCGCGTGCGAAGGTCCTGAGATTATGCAGATGTCCTTCTCCTGGATATTGTATGAAGAGATCAGATACTGGGAAACGCTCATATATTCTCCCGGCAGGAGACCTTTGGTGGCGGAGATTATCAGTTTCCCTTCAAGAGATGTCTTGAGGGGCTCCAGGAACCCTTTAAGGTATGCAGCCGGAACGGCAATGAGCACTGTGTCGGAACTGTCCACCACCGTGTTTATATCGGCGGACAACTCTATGAGCTTTGTGTTAAGTTCAAGTTCGGACAGGTATTTGGGGTTGCGGCCCTCGTTACGCACGGTATCAAGGATTTCAAGGTTGCGCACGTGCCAGCACACGCTCTTGCCTTTCTTGGTAAGCAGTCCTATGAGGGCGGTGGCCCAGCTTCCGTAGCCTATTACGGCCACATCGGATTTCCTTCCGAACAGTTTCATCGTTGATTTTAATAGTGTGCAAATATAACTTTTTTCCTATATTTGTAAAAGTAACTAAAGCTAAACCAATGTCTGAGAACCAGTCAATGGCTATCGATCTAAATGCGATAGTAAAATCCAAGGCAGGGAACAAGAAAATCCCTGCGTTTGCAATCAAGCTGCTCGGGAAAATCCTCCATATGGACCTGATCAACAAATACCTCGTACAAGGGTACGAGGGAGTTGAGTTCTGTGACAAGTGCCTTGACTACCTCGATGTCAAACTGGAGGTGGAGGGATTGGACAATATTGACACCAGCGGTGCCGTACGCTACACATTCGCCTCAAACCATCCCCTTGGCGGCATAGACGGCATCTCCCTTGGAATGGTCCTCGGCAAGGCGTTTGACGGAAAGGTCAAGTATCTGGTCAACGACATTCTTATGAACCTCAAGGGCCTCGCCCCCATCTGCGTTCCAATCAACAAGGTTGGCGGCCAGAGCAGGGACCTGCCCCGCCTGATATCCGAGGCCTACGAATCAGAGAACCAGATGATCATATTCCCGGCAGGGAAGTGCTCCCGCAAGATTGACGGCAAAATCCAGGATGTCCCCTGGTCCAAGTCATTCATTACCAAGAGCGTAGAAACCAAGAGGGATATAGTTCCCATACATTTCATAGGCCAGAACTCCAACAAGTTCTACAACCGGGACCTGTTCTTCAAGAAGATAGGCATCAAGGCCAACCTCACAATGCTTTTCCTTCCTGACGAAATGTTCAAGAACAGGCACACCACCTTCAAGGTTAAAATTGGAAAACCCATTCCCTACACCTTCTTCGACTCTTCCAAGACCGCCCAGCAGTGGGCCCAGTGGGTGAGGGAGGAAGCATATAAAATTTAGCTTTATGGAAAAGATAATCGATCCCGTAAGCAAGGAATTGCTCAAGGCCGAGCTTACCCCTGACAAGAAACTCAGGGACACCAACAAAGGCGGCAACGAGATTTACGTGGTCACCTGGCACGACTCTCCCAACGTGGTCACGGAAATCGGGCGCCTTAGGGAAGAAGCCTTCCGCCAGGCGGGCGGTTCCACCGGCCTTGCCCTGGACCTTGACGAATACGACAAAATGGAGAACCCCTACCGCCAGATAGTGGTATGGGACCCGGATGCCGAGGCAATCCTGGGCGGTTACCGCTACATCTTCGGAACTGATGTCAAGTTCAACGAAGCCGGGCAGCCCGATATGACATCCACCCATCTTTTCCATTATTCCGACGAGTTCATCAAGCATTACCTTCCGCACGTGATGGAACTCGGCCGTTCGTTCGTGGCGCCTGAGTACCAGAGCTCCAAGGCCGGCCCCAAGGCCATATTCTCCCTTGACAACCTCTGGGACGGAATCACCGCCGTCATCCTCCAGCACCCCAACATAATGTACTTCGTGGGCAAGATGACAATGTACCCGTCCTATGACGCCACCGCCCGCAACCTCATCCTGCACTTCCTCTGGAAGCACTTCGGGGACAAGGATGAACTTGCCCGCCCGTACGACCTCATAATGCCGGAAGGCGACCCCCGCCTGATGAACCTCATCCTCAAGGACGATGACTTCAAGCAGGACTACCGCAACCTCAAGGATGCCGTGCTCAGGCTGGGCACGCACATCCCGCCGCTGGTAAACTCCTATATGAGCCTTTCTCCTACGATGAAAATGTTCGGCACCTGCCGCAACGACGAGCTTGCAGACGTTTACGAGACGGGCATAATGGTCTGCTTTGACGAGATGTTCGAAGACAAGAAGGAACGCCACGTCCGCTCCTTCATCCGCGACAATGTCCGCGCAATGCGCGAGCGCTTCCCCGAACTGGAGGAGGACCTGGAGGAAAAACTTATGGAAAGGTGGAACTCCCGCCGCCAGAAAGTCCACGGCCGCTGGAAACTCCGCCTCCCCAAGTTCCGCCGCAACAAGAAAGACGACTCGGAAAAATAAGCACAAAAAAACCGGCCTTGAAGCCGGTTTTTTTTATTGTGTTGCAAATGGAGTATTATTTCTCCTCTTTCTTGCAGCAAGCTGCGCACTTCCAGAGACCGGCTGCGCAAGCGCCGCCGATGAGAGGTGCTACGATGAATACCCATACATTCTTGAGTGCGTCGCCACCTGCGAAGAGAGCAGGACCGAAGCTGCGTGCAGGGTTTACAGAAGTTCCTGTGAGGTTGATGCAAACAAGGTGAACGAGGATAAGGGTAAGACCGATTGCAAGGCCGGCAGGCTTGCCTGCGCCAAGTTTGGAATCAGTTGCTCCAAGGACAACGAATACGAATACACAGGTTGCGATGATCTCGACCAGGCAGGCGCCCATTGCTCCTCCGGCATTTGCTACGCCGTTGGCACCCATTCCGGCAGGATCGCCCATTGCGCCCGGTGCTCCGGTAGCTGCGATGATTGCCCACAGGAGGAATGCTCCTACGATACCGCCAAGGAACTGGCCAACCCAGTATCCGCAAGCGTCTTTCCAGCTCATACGGCCGGACAGAGCCACTGCAAATGTGATGGCAGGGTTGATGTGGCAACCTGAAATCTCACCGATAGAGTAAGCCATAGCTACAACGGAAAGACCGAATGCGATGGCTGTTCCTACTACGCCTGCGGATGTGCCGCAGCCAAGGAATACCGCTGTGCCGCAGCCCATAAGGGTGAGGACGAGCGTTCCGATGAATTCTGCAAAATACTTTTTCATAATAGTTGGATTAAAGTGGTTATTATTTAGTTTCCTTAAGTTCAATCTCAAACATCTTTGGCCAGTACTTGCCGGTGAGGTATATTTTGCCGTCGGCCGGGTTGTGGGCTATTCCGTTCAGGACGTCAGTGCGCGGGGTGCGCAGGGAACGGTCCAGAAGCCCGCTGCAGTTGATTGTGCCCTCCACCTCTCCGGTCTTGGGATCGATTATCATTATGGAGTCGGTGGTATAGACGTTGGCCCAGATCTTACCGTCTATCCATTCAAGTTCGTTGAGGAGCCTCACGGGGCGGCCGTCCAGGGTTACCTTGACTGTCTTCTGAACCTGGAAACGGTTGTCCATGAAATACAGGTTGGCGCTGCCGTCAGACGCAATGAGGGATTTGCCGTCCGTTGTCAGGCCCCAGCCTTCCCGCGGGTAGGAGTAGGTCTGCTTGTATTCAAGGGTTGAGGCATCGTAGATGAAGGCCACCTTGTTGGTCCAGGTAAGGATGAAGAGCTCACCGTCAAGGATGACGGAGCCTTCGGCAAAGTATTTGGCTTCGAAATTGAGCCTGCGCAGGGCGTTTCCGGTTTCAAGGTCCACTATGCGCATTGTGGATTCTCCCAGCTGGCCGGTGCTCTCGTAGAGCTGGCCGTTGTGCCAGAAGAGGCCCTGCGTGTAGGAAGAGGTATCGTGAGGATACTCCTTTACAACGTTGAGGCGGTAGTTCTTTACCTTGCCCTGGCAGGATACAAGCGCAGCCAGTGCAAGCGCCGCTATTATCAGTCTCTTGGCAGTCATAGGCCGGAATCAGTACATAGGTCTAACAAATTTAGGTATATTTTTCTTTTTTTGCGATATTTGCGGTCATCTTTTTAAGGAGGAGCGGTCTGCCGCCCGCAAGGGAGGAAAGTCCGGACAGGGAAGGGCAATCCGCTGCGGAAAGCGCAGAAGGGGGTAACTTCTTGTTTGCCGTAACAGAAAACAACCGGCCTTACGGCCAAGGGTGAAAACGCGAGGCAAGAGCTCACGACGCAGTGCGGCGACGCGCTGCGGGTACGGCACCGGGACCTGCAAAACCAAATATACTGGCAGATGAGGGCGGCCCGTCCGATGCCAGGGGGTAGGTTGCGAAGATAAATGGCAGAATTAAAAACAGAAACCGGCTTACGGCTCCTCCTTTCTTTTTAGATTATCCTGTCGTTGTCCTTGGTAAGATGGCCTCTGATGCTGTTGCGGCCCATCTTCTGGAGTTGTACGAACCCATAGAGGAACACTATTGACAATACTCCGGACACCACCGGGTATTTGGTGGCGTCAGATACCATAAGGATCCAGTCGAAAACGGCGTGGGCGGTTATGGGGGCCGCAAGGGTGAGGAAGCGGTGGAGGTCCCGCTGGTCAATGTCAAAATGGGCGTAGGAATAATGGTATCCCATAAGCACGGCGAAGGCGTAGTGCCCCGGAACGCTGATAATGCTTCGCGCTATTCCGGCGTGCACCCACATATCGCCCGCGTTGCACAGGTACCCCACGTTCTCCACAAAGGCGAAGCCCATTCCCACGCATACGGCGTAAACGATTCCGTCGAAGTGCTCGTCAAAGTATGGGTTGTTGCGGAGCACAAGCCACAGCATGAAGAGCTTTGCGCACTCCTCCGGGATTGCGGCGCCGAAAAGGGCCAGGCGCAGGTTTCCGATCACGCCTTCAGGCGCGGTGGAAAACGCGCCGATGGACATCAGGGGCCCGGAAATGAACGTTGACAGCAGGGTTGAGAGCATACCCAGGACAAAGGCCCTGAGCAGGAGCCTTGCAGGCTCCGGCCTCTGCCTGTCCTTGTAAAGGACATAGCCCGTAAGGATGAGGCTTGGCATCAGTGCGGCTAGTATCAGGCTGATATGCATAACAATGCAAAAATAATATATATTTGCACTATTATGAATAATCTCAAGACCATATATCTGGCAGGAGGCTGTTTCTGGGGTACTGAACATTACCTCAAGATGATAAACGGCGTTATGGACACCTGCACGGGCTTTGCCAACGGCAACGGGGAAAACCCGTCATACAAGGAAGTCTATACGGACACCACCGGCTTTGCGGAGACCGTGCGCGTGGTATATGACCCTTCCGTGCTCTCTCTTCGCTTTCTTATAGAACTGTATTTCAAGGCTATTGACCCTCTAAGCCTTAACAAACAGGGAGAAGACGAGGGCACCCGCTACCGCACCGGAATCTATTATTCGGACGAGGCTGACCTGCCGGTGATCAAGGAAGTATTCGGCCAGGTTCAGGAATCCCTGGGCGCGCCCCTTGCAGTGGAGGTGGAGCCCCTCCGCAATTTCTACAGTGCGGAAGAGTATCACCAGGACTACCTGGACAAAAACCCTCAGGGATATTGCCACCTTCCTGCCGCCCTTTTCCAATACGCCAAAGCGGCCAACGCAAAAAAGTAATCTATGAACTTTCTCGAGAAAGTTTTCAGGGAGAAGTCTTCCTATAAGGCCCTGCTGCTTTCCCTGTTGCTGTCGGCCTTCCTGGGCCTTTGCAACAGCATTTACGCCGCAACTATAAAGACAGGCAAGCAGGGCGTCGATGGCATCAGGTAGTTTCCATCGCAGCCCCGTACAACTCCCTCCTTACCTGGAGGGAGATGTCGTAGCTGGAAACCCTGTACGTGTCTGAGATACTGTCGATCAGGTTGCATACGTGCAGGCAGTTCACTTCTGAAAGATACAGGAAGTTGTATTTGCGCTCAGAATATCTCTGGAGCGCCATGACCCTTCTGTACGCGCCTATGATGTCCGCTATCCCTATGTCGTCCTTGCAGAAGACGTACAGTCCGTTGCGTTCAAAGTCTCCGTAGAATCCGCTGGTGAGTTTTGAGACCTTGCTGTCCAGGATGCGTTTCATTGGAAGGGCCATGGACCAGTAACGGGACTCCCGGGGGCTCAGGAATCTTCCCAGGTCCAGGCCGTATGTGTAGCCGTTGAGGATGAAGCGTTCCAGGTCGTCCTCTTCCGCCCTCATATTGGTGAGCCCGGACATATTGTCCAGGAGCTGCTCGGCTGCGGCCTGGGTCTCTTCCATCGCCCGCGTCACCTCGATACCCATTGAGCGGCCGTCCGGAGACTGGAGGTCTGGACGGTCCCGGTTTACCAGGTCGTCGTACTCGCGCCCCAGGAACCTGCGCAGGGTCTGATGGGCGTACCGCTCAAAGAAACAGGTATCGTAGCAACTCATCCGCCTTTATTTCAATGACTCGAGTTTCTTGATGATATTATCGCACCAGGCGTCGAACTGCGGGTCAGGGCGCTTCAGCTGTGGATGCTCGTGGATGTAATCCACTGTGCGCTTGATTCCCTGGGCGAAAGGCACTTCCGGCTTGAAGTCAGGCACCAGGCTCTTGAGCTTGGAATTGTCGAACACCACGCTGCAGGCCTTGTCTCCAAGCAGGCCTCCCTTGAAATCGTATTCAGGGGCGATGTCGGCAAGGAAATAGGAGGAGATGTAGTAAGGGAGGAGTTCCACGCCTAAGGCATCGGCCACGCACTGGTAGATCTGGGTCCAGGTGAGGGTCTCGTCAGAAGTGATCTGGACGGCCTGGCCTATGGCCTTGTCGTTAGCCATAAGGCCTACGAATCCCTTGGCGAAATCGCTGTTGTGGGTCATTGTCCACAGGGAAGTTCCATCTCCGTGGATGATTACCTGCTTGCCCTGCAGCATTCGGTCCAGAACCTGCCAGGAGCCGCTGTTTCCCATAACACTGAGGGGGACGCTGCGCTCGTCATAGGTGTAGGTGGGACGGATGATGGTCACGGGGAAGCCCTCGGAGCGGTATTTCTCCATCAGGAATTCCTCACAGGCAATCTTGTCCCTGGAATACTGCCAGTACGGGTTGACAAGGGGAGTCTCCTCAGTTATTATGTAATTGCTCACCGGCTTCTCGTAGGCGGAGGCGGAACTGATGTACATATACTGCTTTGTAATATCCTTGAAAAGCCTGTAATCACGCTCCACCTGGGAGGGTACGAAGCCTATGAAGTCGCAGACGCAGTCAAACTGGAGGCCTTCCAGTTTGAGGCGGACGTCTTCCTGGTCGTTGATGTCTGCCAGTATAAGCTTTACGTTGGGCGGGATCACCCTGCTGCGGTTGCCGCGGTTTATCAGGTACAGTTCCCAATCGGGCATTGTGGCAATCTTCTGGGTGATGGCGGTGCTGATGGTCCCGGTTCCGCCAATGAACAATGCTTTTTTCATATTATCTGGAAAGGTTTTCAATGAGGGCGCGGCATTCGCGGTCAGGGTCGTTCTTAACTTCGGACACATCGTCCAGTACCATTACTTCTCCGTTTTCTGCAGTGTATTTGGGCCAGTAGGGGAGGCTCTTTGTGTTGGGGTCTCCGGTGCGCATAAAGGCAACCAGGGCGTCGGACATCTTGTCGGAGAGGGCGCGAGGGCGCTTGCCGCCTCCGGTGTGGGTGAGCATCACGTCCGTGTTGTGCAGCCAGAAGCAGATGTCAAGGCAGTGGAAGGAGCGCATACGGCCGTCGAAGAGGGGCGGCTGCCAGCCGAACCAGGCCATATAGACAGGGGATTTCTGCTGGAGTTTTGTGTTGGCGGAACGGACCACGTTGGTGCGGACACCGGTGAGGAGCGCCCAGATTTCTATCGGCCTGCGTCCGGGGAAGGTCTTGTTGTAGGCTTCCACAATGGCGCGTGTCTGGTCTCCGTAGCGGGAGGAAAGCTGCTCCACTACGCCGTCAAGGGTTATGTCTTCCAGTTCGGGCCTCTCACGGTCAGGATTCTGCTCGTTGAATACGGTGCAGTACAGCATTGGAATGTCCGGGAGGGACGGGTCGCTTGCGTCAAAGAAATGGAAAGGAAGGTCGATTCCGTCAGATACGGGGGAGAAGCCCGCGCGGATGCCCTTGTCGCGCTGCAGGGCGCGGCTGGCGCGGTTGGCAAGGGCGTAGTACTCTTCCCAAGGCATCTGCTGGAGCTTGTCAATCTCGGAAGGCTTGAGTCCGGCCTCCTTGAGGATGTATTCGCCAAGGGCTTCGGCACTGGCCTTGTCGGCACCCTGGATGGAGTTGCCGGAAAGGGCCACTCCCTTGTGTACCAGACCCTTGGCGGCAGGCATCGATGCAATGATGCTTACCTTGGAGCCGCCGCCGGACTGGCCTATAACAGTAACGTTTCCGGGGTCTCCTCCAAACTGGGCAATGTTGTCGTGTATCCACTGCAGGGCGGCAACTATGTCAAGCATTCCCACATTGCCGGAGTGCTTGTACTTCTCTCCTCCCACCGAAGCGAAGTCGCTGTAGCCGAAACAGTTGAGGCGATGGTTCACTGAGCAGAAGACGACGTCTCCGTAGCGGGCGAGGTTCTCTCCGCCGTAGCCGTCCTGCTCGATGGCGTTGCCGCTGGAGAATCCGCCGCCGTGCAGCCAGACTATAACCGGCCTCTTGGTGTTGTCCAGGCCGGGAGTCCATACGTTGAGGCGGAGGCAGTCCTCGCTGATCACGTCATAGTTCCAGGCGTCCGTGAAGAAGCCTGCGGCTTCCGGGGAGCGCTGGTAGCCTATTACCTGAGGGGCGGAGTCACCGTAGTTGAGGGCGTTGCGTACGCCTTCCCAGGGCTCCGGAGGAACGGGGGGCATAAAGCGGTTCTCACCCGCTGTAGAGGCTCCGTAGGGGATGCCCTTGAAAGTATATATATCCCGGAGGATGAATCCGCGGACTTTGCCGTAAGTGGTCTGGGCAACCGCGATGTCGTCTCCGTAGAAAAGGATCTGGCCGTCACTGTCGGCATTGGCGCCGCTGTTGTTGGAGGCACAGGAAATGAGCAACGTTGCTGCGGAAAGGGCCGCCGCAAGCAGGTAAATGTATCTTCTCATTGGTTCAGTGTTATTAGTTCTTTGCTAATATAATCATTTACTCTCTTGGATTTATTCTTTCTTTCCGTTAATTTTAAAAAAATATTCAACCTCAAACCATGAAAATCAAAACCTTGCTTATCTCAATGGCAGCTATGCTCCTCTGCGTCAGCGCAGGGGCCCAGCGCTATTGCAATCCGCTCCCGATGCCCATAGGCCAGGGAGGAGTCGCATCCGGAGACGTATCCATCTTCCAGGACGATGACGGAACCTATTATATGTACTGCACGGGCGGCGGCGCCTGGGTGTCCAAGGATCTCTTCAACTGGGATTTCCATCACGTGGACAACATTCCCATAGCACCGGACGTCCATAAATACAACGGAAAGTATTACCTTACCGGAAACGACATTACCATCTGGGAAGGCGACACCCCGCTTGGTCCTTTCCACGACCTTGGCCCCTTCAAGAACACCGGAGGCCCCGAACTTGGATGGAAGGTCCCGTTCGACTCAATGCTCTTTGTGGACGATGACAACACTCCGTACCTGTTCTGGCCCGGACGCGGCCGCACCGGTATCTACGGAGTGGAACTTGACAAGAACGACCTCACCAAGTTCGTCTCCTCTCCAACCCACCTGTTCAGCTACAACCCGCTGCACTGGTTCGAGCATATGGGAGAGCACAACGAATACCAGAACGTAGCCTGGATAGAAGGCCCCTGGGTGGTTAAGCGCAACGGCATCTATTATTGCGCATATTCCTGCTCCGGAACTGAGTGGAAGAGCTATGCGGCCGGTTATTACACCGCATCCTCTCCTCTTGGACCCTACACCTACGGAGGCAACAATCCTCTCCTGCGCAAGACTGAGGGAGTTGTTACCGGACCTTCCCACGGAAGCATCATAAAGGGTCCTGACGGAGAATACTGGGCGTTCTATACCATAGTGCTGGGAGGTCCGTTCGGAGGCCGCAAGATAGGTATGGACAAGATAGAGTTCGACGAACTTGGCAATATGTCCGTAAAGGTTACGGAGACCCCTCAGCCCGCGCCGCTTGGCAAGCCGGATACCGGCAGGAAGTCAGTACAGCTGTCAGTGAACAAGTCCGGCCGCGGCAACGCCTCTTCCGAGCAGCCCGGTTTCTTCGCCTCCTATGCCGTTGACGACTTTGCCGGAACCTGCTGGAGGCCTCTCCCCACAGACAAGCAGCCAACCCTTATGCTGGACCTTTCTCCAGCCGTGGATATCAACGTGATAGACCTCTTTGACGTGGACGGACTCAGGATAATGTTCGCATCAGGCAACCGCAGCATAATTGGAGGCGGCCGTATCCTCCCTGTATATAAGTATAAACTTGAAGGATCTATGGACGGAAAGAACTTCTATATGCTTGTGGACAGGACAAACAACACCAAGATTGCCGATACCGTATTTGACGACATACAGCCCAAGCAGTGCCGTTACGTCCGTCTTACAATTACGGACTGGCCAAAGGAAGTTGAACTGGGAGTCATAGAGGCTACCGTATTTGGAAAGTACTCCGGGTATATGAATCCTACCAACCCCCAGGAGAACGACAGATATCTCTTCAAATACTAGAGTCAAGATTTATTTTACAATTGCAGGCGGCGAAGCTATTCGCCGCTTGTTTTTTATTTGTCTCCTGCTTATATTTGCAAAGAAATCCTGTATAGTTGGGCTTTAAAAGTAATTTAGGGCATTACAACTGTGCGGTTTCTTTGACTAGGCTATTTAATGGTTCCATCCCAGGAATCGTTCTGAATCCGGGGTGGGTCTGTTTAGATAGAGTTGAAAAATATAGGTTATTCACAGAGGCCGGCGCAGAAGTGATTCTCCGCCGGTCTTTTTTCATTTCTTTTTCCGGAACATATACTTGCGCGCTATTGCAATGCCTATCCGGTAAGGCAGCGGCCGCAGGGCGCGGTCCGCCTCCTTGAGCTTCTGGCGAATGGGGATGCCCTGCGGGCAATGCTTTTCGCATTTGCCGCATCCTATGCATTGGGAGGCGAACGCCGGATTCTGGGTCATCACCACCGTCTGCGCATACTGGAACCTGCCGGAGGTCCGGGAATCCGCATACATTGCGTTATAACAGCGGAACGCGCCGGGGATATCCACGCCCTGGGGGCAGGGCATACAGTAGCGGCAGCCTGTGCAGCCTACTTTCTCCGTACTCTTGATTGCGTTCCTGACGGCGTCTATTACGGCGAAGTCCGCATCTGTGAATGCGCCTGTTTGCGCATCCGAGGCGGTGCGGATGTTCTCTTCCACCATCTGGTCCGAATTCATTCCTGAAAGGACCACTGTCACCTCAGGCTGATTGTAAAGCCAGCGGAGTCCCCATCCGGCGGGGCTCCAGCCCCGCGGACTGGCCGCGATGGCCTTCCTTGCCGCGGCGGGCAGGGAATTGACCAGTTTGCCGCCTCTGAGCGGCTCCATTATCACCACGGGGATTCCCTTTGCCGCCGCGGCCTTGAGCCCGGCTGCGCCGGCCTGCGTGACCTCGTCCAGATAGTTGTACTGGATCTGGCAGAAATCCCAGTCATAGCTGTCCAGTACCTTGAGGAACTGGTCCGTGTTGCCGTGAAAGGAGAATCCGATGTTCTTTATGGCTCCGGACTCTTTCTTGGAAGCGATCCATTCTTCTATGCCCAATGCCTTGAGTTTCTCCCACTGCGCAAAATCAGTGATCATATGCATCAGGTAGTAATCTATGTAGTCAGTCCTGAGGCGTTTCAGCTGCTCCTGAAAATACCGCTCAATGGCGGGGGAGCGGTGTATCATATACTGGGGGAGTTTGGTGGCTATGAAAACCTTGTCCCTGAGCCCGTTCCTGTGCAGGATTTCACCCAGGGCGGTCTCGCTTCCCGGGTATATGTAGGCTGTGTCATAATAGTTGACACCCGCATTGTAGGCTGCGAGGATCTGCTTTTCCGCCTTGCCCATATCTATGGCTCCGCCACTGCGGGCGAATCTCATACACCCGAACCCCAGGGCCGACAGCGGCACTCCGTATCTATCTTTTCTGTATCGCATAACGCTAAGTTAGCAAATAATTGCTATATTAGATATCAAATCAATTTAGAGGATATCATGGTACCTGTTTCCACTATAACGGTCATTGTCATTGACATAATCCTGGGCATCCTGGTCCCCGTGGCCTTGTCCTGGTTTCTGATAAAGAAATATAAGATAAGCCTTTCCACCATCCTCATCGGTGCGGCCACCATGATAGTCTTTGCCTTTGTGCTGGAGTCAATAGTCCACAACATTGTACTCAACGGCCCAAGAGGGGAGGCCATCAGGGGAAACGCTCTGTACTATGCCATTTACGGAGGCCTTATGGCCGGTCTCTTCGAGGAAGTGGGCCGTTACATTTCAATGAAGTTCCTCCTGATTAAGGAACCCACAAAGGTTTCTCCCGCCATTGGTTATGGCATAGGACACGGCGGGGTTGAAATGCTCATCATCTTTGGAATTGGAATGATCTCCACGCTTATGATGGCCCTTATGGTCAACAACGGCCAGATCAACGAGATTATGTCCCAGGTGCCGGCCAATGCTGTGGATCAGCTTAACGCCCAGATAGAGCAGGTCAAGACCGCGTCTTCCGCATCATATCTTCTTGGCCTGTGGGAAAGGGTGTCGGCCCTGATTATGCAAATCTCCTTGTCCATATTGGTATGGGCGGCAGTGCGTAAAGGCGGCAAGTGGATGTGGCTGTTCCCTGCGGCTATCCTTATCCACGCCCTTATCGACGGTTCCCTTGTGATGCTGCAGAAATCCATCAGCGCAGTTGCCCTGGAGACCATCTGCTTTGCAGAAGCCCTTGTAATGGCCATCGTCGCCATCTTCATTGCCCGCAAAGCCTTCCCCAACTCCGAGGAACTCCTCCCTGAATAGTTCCCGCAAGTTTTCACGGCGCCAGGAGGGTGTTGCCTCCGGACGCCTTCCGCTTCGCTTCCTCCCTCCCACTGCGCTCCGTCCTGCCCGACCTGATCGGGCATCGACTCCGCTTGCGGGCCCCTCCCGTTCACGAGGCCACGGGCGGCCACGGGCCCCGGAGGCAACACCCTCCTGGCGCTGACAGAATACACAAGGCAATTAAGGGTTGCGTCTCCCTGTTTTGTAACTAATTGTCTTACAGGAAATTATAAATATTAAACCCGCGGGCACCCAGAAAAGATGACAGGCTTGCGGTCTTTGAATTTATAACCATCAGATTTACAGTAACTTACTAAAGACCAGCCCGCAGGCCTCTCGTGCAATCTTTGAAACTGTTGGCTATTTGTTTCATCTGAGTGTATCGATGAATCTAGTCGTTCTTCGTTGCAGTAATCCCAATCACATAATAGTGCGGAACATATTTCAACGACGGCGACGACATATCTGCAGGGAATTCTTTTTCTCCGCAAAAACGGTAGAAACCGCCATTTTCATCGTACCAGAAAGATCCCAACAGCACCAGGGGTATAAAGATACCTGGCTGGATGGATCCAACTACGAACGGGCGGGCATCATAGGAGTATTTGTCTCCCATTGAGGGGCCTCCCAGTGGCTTTAAAGTAAGATTCCAAGTAGATGAACCAGCACCTACTACGGAAAAATGCATCATCTTCAAGGAATCCGATGCCGGAAGAAAACCGATGGTGATCTTTTCCGCCAAAGAAAAGATACCTTTCTCCTGGTCATAGACACGACCCTCGTCTATATACTGCTGCCATGACGATTCAGGAAGTTCAGACATCAGGTGTCTGTTCACGAAGAATGCTGGAGGTGTTTTGGTTCCGATGATCTCACCTTTCGAATACTCCTTGATCTCGTAGGAAATCGTATATGTATCTTCTTTCAGCGAGGAGATATCAAAAGCGAACATCCCATAGCCGTCCTTTTTCAGCATTGAAAGAAAGTCCGAGAACTCGGGCTCCATACGTTTCAGCTCCTGCGCATTAACACCTATGCAGGCAAGAATTCCAGCCAGTAGTACTAAAATATGTCTCATGGTACTTGAAATAAACATTCAATTTTGCTTCAAATCTGATGCCCGAATCTTTCCTATGTATACCTGCGCCACCCCGTTATGTAGCTTTTTTGAGAATAAAATGGACGAAAATGCAGCGTTTTTGTGGGCATTGGATACAAAAAAGCCCCGGCAGATTGCTGGGGCTTTTGCGGTGCGGACGAGGCTCGAACTCGCGACCTCCGGCGTGACAGGCCGGCATTCTAACCAAACTGAACTACCACACCTTGAGTTCTCCCGTTTGGAAGTAGGTGCAAATATAGATATATTTTTGTTCGGTGCAAAATTTTTTTTGAGTTATCTTTGTATTCCCATGAAGTTGAAGAAAGGATATGTTCTCAGGGAACTGGGAGGAGAGTTCATAGTATGCCCGGAAGGACTGGACGTACTTGACGGCGGCCGTATGTTCTCTCTCAATGAGCCGGCTGCGTTTCTGTGGCGTCAGGTGGGTGACAGTGATTTCACTGAGGAGACTCTTTATCAACTGCTGGCGGAAGAGTACGATGTCCCGGAGCATACGGCCCGCGAGGATATCGCTTCCCTTGTCAAGGTCCTGGAAGAATTCGGGGTGGTAGAAGAATGAAAGAGGGCAGATGAACGATATAGTCATTAAAGGCGCAAGGGTAAACAACCTCAAGAACATAGACGTAAGCATCCCCCGCGCCAAGTTTGTGGTCATAACCGGAATATCCGGCTCGGGAAAGTCCTCCCTGGCTTTCGACACCCTGTACGCCGAGGGCCAGCGCCGCTATGCCCAGAGCCTGTCCTCATACGCCCGCCAGTTCCTTGGAAGGATGTCTAAGCCCGATGTGGACATAATTGACGGCATCCCTCCGGCAATTGCCATAGAGCAGAAGGTGAATACCAGGAACCCCCGTTCCACCGTCGCCACTACAACTGAGATATATGATTACCTGCGCCTGCTGTTCTCCCGCGTAGGGCATACCTTTTCGCCGGTTTCCGGCGCCGAAGTCCACCGTGACAGCATCCCTGAGGTGGTGGAGTTCGTCACTTCCGCCTCCGGCTATGTCTATATCCTGGCCGATCTCCAATGGAGCTCCCGCGAAGACAAGGTGGAACTGCTCCTGTCCCTTAAGGAGTTGGGATACAATCGATTATATGCCGACGGCCAGCCCCTCCGCATAGAGGAGATCCTCCAGACGGAGGACGCGGCGTACCCGCAGGAAGCATTCCTGCTGGTTGACCGCGCCAGCGCGCCATTCGACCGCGACCGCGTGATAGCATCCGTATCGGATGCCTTCTCCCGCGGAGACGGGCGTATGGCGGTGGTCACGGATGACGGCATAAAGCATTTCAGCAACCGCTTCGAACTTGACGGAATCACCTTCCGCGAACCTGACGAGTACCTTTTCAGCTTCAACAGCCCCCTTGGGGCCTGCCCTGTGTGCGGAGGTCTCGGCAAGATAATAGGCGTCAGCGAGGACCTGGTAATCCCGGACAAGAGCCTCAGCATATACGACGGGGCCATTGCCTGCTGGAGAGGGGAGAAGATGGGATGGTTCAAGGACCATCTGGTAGAGATTTCCGGGAAATACGGAATCCCTATCTTTGAGCCGTACTGCAAGCTGAGCCAGGAGGTCAAGGACCTGATCTGGCAGGGAGACCCGCCCGCAGAGGGCCAGAATTACGACGACGACCCCACCCGCCTCATAGGCATAAAGGAATTCTTCGACTGGGTTGAGACCCAGCGCTACAAGATACAGTACAAGTATATGCTCAGCCGCTTCAGCGGGCGCACCACGTGCCACGCCTGCGGCGGCAGTCGCCTCCGGCCGGAGGCCCTCTGGGTGCGCGTGGGCGGCTGTACCATACACGATCTCCTGAGTATGAACGTTGACAGGCTGCTGGAATTCTTCGGCTCCCTCCAGCTTACTGACAACGAAAAGGAAATAGCTGCGGAACCCCTGTCCGAGATAGTTTCCCGCCTCAAGTACATACAGGACGTGGGCCTTGGTTACCTGACCCTGAACCGCGCCGGAAACACCCTTTCCGGAGGAGAAAGCCAGCGCATAAACCTTGTCACCGCCCTTGGAAGTTCACTCGTGGGTTCGATGTATATCCTTGACGAACCTTCCATAGGACTGCATCCTCGCGACACGGAGCGCCTCATAGGAGTCCTGCGCCGCCTCCGGGATATGGGCAACACCGTGGTGGTGGTAGAGCACGACGAAGAGATAATCCGCGACGCGGACGTGGTGATAGACATGGGTCCCAAGGCAGGAATCAACGGAGGAGAGATAGTCTTCCGGGGCTCCCTGAAAAAGGGCCTTCCAAGCGACCACGGCCGCTCCCTGACCCTGGACTACCTTTCCGGCGCCCGCAAGAGATATATGCGTGAAAAGCGCGGCTGGAACTATTCCATCCAACTGGAAGGCGTAATGGAGCATAACCTCAAGGGAATGGACGTAAAGTTCCCGCTTGGCGTCCTTAACGTGGTGACCGGCGTGAGCGGAAGCGGCAAGTCCTCCCTTGTAGGGGACATCCTTTATCCCGCAATGTTCCGCCGCCTGAACGACACCGGAGACCTCCCTGGTACCTTCCGCCGCCTCAGCGGCAACCTTGACCGCATCACCCGCGTGGAATACGTGGATCAGAACCCCATTGGCAAGAGTTCGCGCTCCAACGCCGTCACATACCTCAAGATCTATGACGACATCCGCAAGCTCCTGGCGGAGCAGCAGTATGCCAAGCTCAACGGCTTTGGCCCTTCATATTTCTCCTTCAACCAGGAAGGAGGCCGCTGCCCCGAGTGTCAGGGCGAAGGCGTAGTCAAGATTGAAATGCAGTTTATGGCCGATGTCACAATGGTGTGCGAGACCTGCGGCGGAAAACGCTTCAAGCCTGAAGTGCTGGAAGTGCGCTACAGGGAGAAGAACATAGACGACATCCTTAATATGAGCGTGGACGATGCCATAGCATTCTTCAAGCAGGGAAGCGAGTCCTACGCCAAGAACATAGTCCGGAAACTGAAGACCCTGGCCGACGTGGGCCTTGGCTACATAAAGCTGGGCCAAAGCAGCTCCACGCTCTCCGGAGGCGAGAGCCAGAGGATCAAGCTTGCCTATTTCCTTTCAATGAGCGGAGAGAGCGGAATAAGCGAGAGGGAGAAGATAATGTTCATATTTGACGAGCCCACCACCGGACTGCATTTCTACGATGTGGAAAAACTGCTCAAGGCATTCGACGTCCTGCTTGCAAAGGGACACAGCCTTGTTGTGGTGGAACACAACCTGGATGTCATCCGCAATGCGGACTGGGTGATAGACCTCGGTCCCGATGCGGGCGATGCCGGAGGAGAGATTGTCTTTGAAGGCACACCGGAAGACCTGGTTAAAGAAGGAAAGACCTATACGGCTAAATATCTGAAGGAACAATGGACGCAGTAATCACATACGTAAACGGGCTGGACCCGGTGTGGCAGAAGGAATACGCATCCGCAGTGGGCGGTGACATACTCCAGAAGCGTTTCCGCGACTGGGGGACCCTGCCGTACCTTCTCCGCGGCATCCGCCGCCATATGCCATATATAAACAACGTCTATCTGGTTGTTTCTGGCGAAAGCCAGGTGCCGGAGTGGGTGAAGGACAGCGATATGAAGGTGGTTCTCCACAGGGAAATAATTCCCGGGGAATATCTGCCCACATTCAACTGCAACACCATTGAACTGTTCCTGCACCGCATTCCCGGCATAGACGGGCAGTTCCTGAATTTCAATGACGATATGTTCCCCGTAAGGGATTCCAGGCCGGAGGACTTTTTCCGTGACGGCAAGCCGGTAACGGGTTTTTCCCGCAACCTTGTTGCGGGCAACCTCTTCAAGATAATGGCCCGGAACACGGACCGCAAAGTGAGGGAAGCCCTGGGGATGCCCTCCTCGGCGTTTTTCATAAGGCCTCAGCATACAGTATATCCTATGCTTAAAAGCGCCTGCCAAGAAGTACATGACATTATGGCAAGGCAGATCCGTGAATCCATCAGCCCGGTAAGGGAAGAGTATAACCTGCTCCATTATGTGTTCCTGGACTATCTGTACTATAGGGGACAGGCAATTGACCAGCGCCATTCAAACAAGCATTTCTCCCTTGCAGCGGCTTCTGCAGGCAAGATTGCGGCCTTCCTGAAAGACCCTTATACGGATTTTGTTTGCATAAATGACGTCCAGATGTCCGACGAACGGTATAAAAGCACTAAAAAAGTGCTGTTGGAGGCCTTTGAGAGCAGATTTTTTTAATAATCTTGTTTTGAAATTCAAAAATAGTTCATACCTTTATACTGTTCACTTTGTATTTATAACAATATAGAAAGGCGGCGGTCGTGAGATCTCCCGTCTTTTTTATCTAACCACTATCAGGCAGAGGAAAGCCTGGTCCACTATCCCTCCCGCTTCCATATAGACCATTCCGGTACCCTTTCCCGTCAGTACCAGCTGTACTCCGTGCCCGTCAGGGTCCACGGTATAATTGTATATACCCCTTAGCCTGTCTTCTTCCAACAGTTCATAATCCAGCTGGACCGGAGTGTCCTGTGGATAAACGTCACACCAGACGTGCACCCTGTCCCCGATGCTGCCTGGGACAAAATCCCCCGGATACAGAGTGGCGGAGCCCTGCGTGACCGTTCCGGAGTCTTGAATGTCAATATCGGGGGAAAGGGATCCGGGGCGGCTTATATGTATGTCCATCACATAGTTGACATTGCGGCATAAGCCCTGTTTCCCGGCTGCGTAACCGTATCCCGGGCGGTTTATGGGGACAGGGTAGTAATAGGTCTGTCCGTCCATCTCTCCCTGTATCACCAGCCTTGTGAAGGGGGATCCCGAAGACTCTTCAGGGACATCGTTTGGGTAGCAGTACAGACTGAAAGTCTCATAGGTGACCTCGCCGTCCATTTCCCGGGACACGCGGGGCCGTACGTGCAACAGCTGCGGACTGGAGAGCCTGTCCATATCCGCATCCCTGAGACGGCCAGCGTTGATAAGTTCCACAGGCCGGAAGCCGTCGCGCCTCAAGGGCTGGCAGGTTCCGTTCACGTTGGTCAGGTACGCCTGCACGTTTGTGAGCCTTTTGCCCGCGTAGGAGCCTTTCATCCTGACGCTCAGCCCAACCACTTCCACCTTGCTGAGCAACGGCTCCAGCACTATGCTCCACGGACCCTCAGTTCCCGCGCAGATCACTGTCTCTCCGCTCATTACGGGGCTGCCTGCAGTTTCCTGCTCCAGGCTGACATACAAGGATTCAAGGTCTTCGTAACAGCGGACGGAGGCAATCTGGTCAGGGCGCAGGTGCGCCCCGCCTATCATTGCCACTATCCGGTCCCCGCTGCCGGATATGACTCCGGCAATGCCTGATCCGGCCGACGGCGCCCTGCAGTAGGAATCCAGGGTCTTGACCGCCCCGTCCCTGAATACAAAGATATCCAGCCCGGCAGACGGGATGCTTCCCGACGATTTGACATGGACTTCAGTATGGATGCTGCATCCCGCCACCAAGCTTTCCCCGACTCCCGTCGGGCTTTTGGAACAAGCCGGCAATAGGGCAAGTGAAGAGAAGAATGTAATTAGCAAGTTGGGCAGACACGCCCGGGACGGATGTCCAAGGAGAAAGAGTATGCGCTTATTCCCGGATTGTTTTTGCATAGTATAACAGGTTTTCAGCGGCAAACCTAGCGGGCCAGCGCAAAACTGGCAAGCAAAATAAAGATTTGCTTGCCAGTAGTTTCTGAATATTTAGGATGGTAATTTACAAAAACAGCTTACGTACGGTTTATTTAATTGTGAATTCGTACATAATTACACTGTGGGCGGGAACTGTGATGTTGGTGCCCAGCTTCTCCGTCCGTGTCTTGACAGTGATGAGGTCCGGATTGTCAACGGTGTTCTGGTCTGCCATCAGCAACGGCTCCAGTGCATAGACGGATACCTTGGAATCCGGCTTGCCGCCATCGAACCTGAGTGCGAAACTCTGCTGTTCTTCAGTGGGATTGGCCACTGAAACCATAACCTTGCCGGACTTGCTGTCCTTTGTGGCCACTATGTCCAGGGGATATGTAGGACTGCCGGACGGTTCAACGGGAATATCGACGAACGGTGTTCCCGGAAGCGTCTGAGTGGGGGAGTTGCCGGTAAGTCCCAGCGGAATGTCTCCCTGGTGCTCAATATAGAGCTTGAACAGCAGACCGGTTGCACTGATGGTGGCAGTTACGTCGTTGTACGTATAAAGGCTGGCGAAACTGGTAAGTCCGGCCATCATCACGTAGTAACTGTTGCGGTACATCTCGTGCAGGGTGGCGGCCACGCCTATGGTGGAGGCGAAGCCTCTTCCGCGCGGTGGAGCCCATTCGTCAATCCAGTAGGGCACGTGTTTCTCCTTGAGGGCGGGGATCAGTTCTTCATACTTGTCCATAGCCTCCGCGGAGTTCTTGACCCTGTTGGAGGTCACGCGGATCTGGTCTATGAATTCGTATGGATGCTGCACCCAGCTCTCGGTAGCTCCGTCAAAGTACCCGTTGTAGTTTGGATAGATATGGTCTGACATATAGTCTATGTATTCCAGGGAGCCCTTGAGAAGTTGTCCTGTCCAGTCGAAATCGCTCAGGAAGGGAACGGGGAGGGAAGTCTGGTAAGGCCTGCGGTAATTGCGGTACTGACTGCTCTGCTCAGGCACTGAGGCTCCTGAGCCGATGAGCTTGATGCCGGGGTCCTTGCTGAGCATCTCCTCGCCAAAATAGTTGTGTTTCCAGATATAGTGCTTGCTGGACATATGACCCAGCTGCCACTCTCCGTAGGCTTCGTTGCCTACTCCCCAGTAAATTACGCCGTAAGGGGCGGGATGCCCGTTCTTGGCGCGGAGACTGCCCATAGGGGAGTTTTCCGAGCCGTTGACATATTCCACCCACTGTCCTGCGGAATATGCGTCTCCGAATCCGGTGTTGACCACCAGGAACGGCTCGCAGCCTATGAGCCTGCACCAGGTCATATACTCGTCGGTTCCCATATCGTTGGACTCCACGGTGTCCCAGGCATAGTCATAGCGCGGGGGGCGCTGGTCCGGGTCTCCGATGCCGTCCCTCCATTCATATCCGGAGAGGAAATTTCCGCCTGGCCAGCGGTAGATGGTGGCGCCTATCTCCTTGAGGATGGATACCATATCGGCGCGGAACCCTTCCACATTGTCAGCAGGCATAAGCGATACCGCACCTATCTCAAAGCTGCCTGATCCTTCGCCAACTATCTCCAGCAGCGCATCCTGAACGTCGGCTCCCGCAGTAAAGGTGAAGTAATACTTCTTGTACTTGTTTGTAATGCCGTCTAAGACAACGGTCTGGCGGCCCGAGGTCCCGGCTGCCCATACAAGGCTGACGGAGATCTTGGCGGAAGCGTCGCCCTTGAGGACTACGCGACCCGTGTAGCTGCGGCCCTTCTGGAGCCAAAGGCCTGACTGGCGTATGCCGGCCTTGCCGGACTCAAGGCTGACCAGCGGTGCCTGCTTGCCCACGTACGGATCCCGGGTGTCCATCTGGACAGAGGATTCAGGACCTACGGGACGCCAGCGCAGCTGGTGCCTCTTGGTGTTTTCCGGGAACAGGGCTTCCGAATTGTCAACGGGGTAGAAGAACTTGCGGTCAGAGAGCATCTCCGCCCAGATACCGTTCTCGAACATATTGCTCAGCAACTCCGTGAACATACCGTGTACGAATGGATGGATGGGCGCGCCTTCCTGGTCCAGATGGACGGTGGCCTCTATCTTTGGAGCATTGTCCTTGGCTGAAGCAGTCAGGGGGATGCAAACCTGCCCTAACGCCAGTGCGGCAAGGCAGCAAATCAGTAACCTGTGTTTCATACTATATGGATTTGTGGTTTCAGTTATTTCTCAGTTTCCGAAATCGTCGTAAAGGATGTTCTCCGGGGGCACTCCCAGGGAGTCCAGGAGGCCGTTCACGGAAGAAACCATCATAGGAGGGCCGCACATAAAGTATTTAATGTCTTCAGGGGTTCCGTGTGCCTTGAGGCAGGTTTCGTACATCACGTTGTGGACGAATCCTGCGGTGTACGGAACTCCGGCCGCGTCCGCGGCGGGATCCGGACGGTCCAGTGCCAGGTGGAAGGAGAAATTGGGGAAATCCTTCTCCAACTTGGCGAAGTCTTCAAGATAGAAGGCTTCCTTCAGGGCCCTGGCGCCGTAGAAGAAGGAGACCTTGCGACCGGTGTGGAGCGTCCTGAAAAGATGCATTATATGGCTGCGCAGGGGGGCCATTCCGGCACCTCCGCCCACGAAGATGTATTCTACGCTTTGGGGGTCGTCCTGCGGGAGCAGGAACTCCCCGAAGGGGCCGCTGAGCGTGACGGTGTCACCCGGCTTGCGGCTGAATATGTATGAAGACGCTATGCCGGGGCTTACCGGCAGCAGCCGGGGCTCCTGGCCGCGGGGAACGCTGCGGTCGAACGGAGGAGTGGCGATGCGCACGTTGAGTTTTATGACGTTGCCTTCGGCCGGATAGGAAGCCATTGAATATGCGCGCACTGTGGGCTCGGCATTGACGCATTCAAGGGCGGTGAATCCATATTTCTCCCATTCCGCGCGGTACTCCTCTCCTACGTCAAAATCCTTGAAATACACTTGGAAGGCAGGGACGTCCACCTGTATGTACTGCCCGCTCCTGAAATCCATGTCACAGCCTTCCGGCAGGCGGACCGTGAACTCCTTGATATAGGTGGCCACGTTGCGGTTTGAGATGACCTGGCACTGGAATTTCCTGGCGCTGAGCGCGCTCTCGGCCACTTTAATCCTGAGGTTGTCCCTTACCTTGACCTGGCAGCCCAGGCGCATCTTTTCCTTGATCTGCCTGCGGTTGAAATAGCCGGTCTCAGTTGGCAGGATCTCCCCGCCGCCTTCCGGCACCTGCACCTTGCACTGCCCGCAGTTAGCCTTGCCACCGCAGGCGGAAGCCAGGAAAATGTTCTCCTGCGCCAGCGTGGACATAAGGCTGGATCCCGGCTTCACTTCCAGGACCCTGCGCCCGTCGTTGATGTCTATCTTAACCGTTCCCGAAGGGGTTACCTTCTTCTTTACAAAGAGAAGGAGGGCCACCAGCAGGAGGGTGACTATGAGTGCGACGGCTATTGCGGCAATCAGGGTGTAACTCATAGCGCTATTCCCATAAAAGCCATAAACGCAATGCCCATAAGGCCTACGGTTATGAAGGTTATGCCAATGCCCCTGAGGCCCGCCGGTACGTTGGAGTAGGCCATCTTCTCCCTGATCGCGGCCAGGGTTACTATGGCCAGGTACCAGCCGATACCTGATCCCAGGGCATACACTATGGCTTCAAGTATGTTCCCGAACTCCCTCTGCTGCATAAACAGCGATCCTCCAAGGATTGCGCAGTTCACGGCTATCAGGGGGAGGAATATTCCAAGCGAAGAGTAGAGCGAAGGGAGGTACTTCTCCACGATCATCTCCACTATCTGCACCATTGCGGCTATCACCGCTATGAAAAGGATGTAACTGAGGAAACTGAGGTCCACGGAGGCGAACCCGGGGCCGAGCCAGCTAAGGGCGCCTGGCTGGAGGACGAACCTGTTCAGGAGATAGTTGACTGGAACGGTTATGGCCAGCACCAGCACCACTGCTATTCCCAGGCCGTTTGCAGTCTTGACGTTCCTGGATACGGCAAGGTAGGAACACATACCCAGGAAGTATGCGAAAATCATATTGTCAACGAATATGGACTTTATGAAAAGGCTGATGTATTCCACTATTCCTGAAGTTCCTTGTCAATGCTTCTCTGTATCCAAATTATGCAGCCCAGGATGATAAGCGCCATTGGCGGCAGTATCACAAGGCCGTTGCCCGGATATCCCAGGGCCTTGAGCACGGGGATTCCGAACAGGGTTCCGGAGCCCAGGAGCTCCCGGAAGAATGCCACTGTGAGGAGGATGAGCCCGTAGCCGAGGCCGTTGGCGAGCCCGTCAATGAGCGCAGGCAACGGCTTGTTTCCCAGGGCGAAGGCCTCTATCCTTCCCATAACTATGCAGTTTGTTATTATCAGGCCCATATACACGGACAATTGCTTGTCAATGGCATATGTGGCTTCAAATGAGCGGAGGATCTGGTCCACCAGGATGACCAGCAGTGCCACCACCACCAGCTGGACGATGATCCGTACCCGGTTGGGGATGGTCTTGCGGATAAGTGAGAGGATGAGGCTGGAAAGACCTGTGACCACGGTGACGGACAGGGCCATCACCAGGGCGCCCTTCATCTCTACGGTAACGGCCAGCGAAGAGCATATTCCCAGCACAAGGACAGTCACGGGATTGTTCTTGAACAGCGGATTGAGTATCGTTTCCCTGAGCTTTCCCATATATCAATTCTCCCTATATGCTTTCATCCAGGTGTCAATAGCCGTTTTGAGGCCCCTGGAGGTCATAGTGGCGCCGCTGATGGCGTCGAATTCCACCGTGTTGTCCCCGCCTATCACCTTGCCCTTGAAAGAGTCTCGGAAGGAAGGGTCATCCTTTATCTTGCCTCCGAGGCCGGGGGTCTCGGATTCGTGGTCGAAGTATGCGCCGGCAATGGTGGCCATATCGGGTTCAAGGGCTATGTAGCCCCAAACGGGGCCCCACAGGCCTGCTCCGTAAACTGCCAGCACTGTAACTCCGTTCTTGAACCTGTAAACAGGCAGCGAGAGCTGTTTCCCGTGCTTAATGTTGTAGTTCTGCGCCTTGAGCTGGGAAGGAGTGTAAACCTGAGGTTCTCCCTCTACGTTGTCCCTGAAGCACTGCAGGACGGCTGCGTTGCCGGCTTTCCTCCATCCCTCCATTTCTCCGTAGCCGGCAGCGACCAGGATCTGGCTTATGGTCTCCGCTTTCTCGTTGGCGGCCTGCCGAGGCTTGAGCGCCTGTGAGGCAACGGCCAGGACGGCCGCCACCAGCACGCATACCAGGGAGGTATAGACTACCGTGTATGTATTGCCGTTGGTGTTCATCCTTTCCTTGCCTTTTTAAGTTTCCTTGCAATGTGCCGGTCTGTTACCACGTGGTCTATGAGCGGGGCAAAGGTGTTGCCCAGCAGGATGGCCAGCATCATCCCCTCCGGATAACCGGGATTGAAGAGGCGTATTGTCACGCACAGGACTCCTATGAGGAATCCGTATATCCATTTTCCCGTCTCCGTCTGAGCGGAAGTTACGGGGTCCGTTGCCATGAATACGGTTCCGAAGGCGAATCCGCCCATCACCAGATGCCAGTATGCAGGGATGTCCGATATGCCCGCCGCATTGGCTGCAATGCCCACCAACAAGGCTCCTGCAACGCTGGAGGCCATTATTTTCCAGCTGGCTATGCCTGTCCAGACAAGGACGAAGGCGCCCAGCAGGACGGCGGCCACGCAGGTTTCTCCCACCGCTCCCGGGACCGTTCCCAGGAAAAGGTCCCAGAAGCCGGTGCCGTACTGCGCCCCGGCGCCTTCAAGGGCGGCAAGGCCGTCGCCCGCCAGCGAAAGCGGCGTGGCGCCCGTGGCCGCGTCTATCAAGGCTTCGCCTTTGCGGAGGGCTATCCACGTGCCGGATCCTGTCATACAGGCAGGGTACGAGAAGAAAAGGAATGCGCGCGCCACCAGGGCCGGATTCCATATATTCATTCCGGTGCCTCCGAAAACCTCCTTTGCGAAGATTACCGAGAAAGCCACCGCAACCGCCAGCATCCACAGAGGCACGTCCACCGGCATTATGAGCGGGATGAAGAATCCTGTGACCAGATATCCCTCGTTCACTTCTTCACCCCTTATCTGGGCCGAAGCGAATTCTATGGCCAGACCCACGGCATAGGAAACCACGTAGAGCGGAAGCACTTTAAGGAACCCGAACCAAAAGTCCGCCCAGAACGAAGGCGCGGCGCCCGTGGCCAGGGCGTGCTGGTAACCCACGTTCCACATTCCGAAAAGCGCGCAGGGAACGGCGGCTGCAAGCGCCACTATCATTACGCGCTTGAGGTCCACGGCATCGCGCACGTGGGAACCTTTCCTTGTTACGGTTCCCGGAACGTGAAGGAAGGACTCGAAGGCCTCCACGGTAGAGTGCAGCCAGTACAGCTTTCCGCCTTTTTCAAATCTTCCGTCCATTTCCTCAAGCCATTTCCTTAAGCATCAGGTCAATGCCCTTTGCAATGATATCCTGGATGTCGTTCTTGGAGGGGTCTATGAACTCGCATAGGGCCAGATCCTCCGGCAGAACTTCGTAGATGCCAAATTTCTCCATTTTGTCAATGTCTCCGGCAAGGCACGCCTTGGCCAGGTAAACCGGATAAATATCCATAGGGAGAACTTTAGAGTAGTAGGGGTCCGGCATTACAAACGCGCGCGGACCTCCGTGCAAGTTGGTGTCTATATCATACTTCCGCCCTTTGAGCAGGGGAGCCAGACACCAGTGGAAGTAAGTGCGGTCCGCACTGAACCGGTTCAGGCGCAGCGGGCGCATCCAGCCAAGGAGCTCCTTTTCAGTCCCTTCCTTGACTATGGTGATCTGGTTGTGGAAGAATCCCAGGTACCCGCTCGAAGACGTAATGCCCTGCATAGACCGGGCATCCGTTCCGGAGAGGATGTCGCCGCTGATTATGCGCAGGCCTTCCACGTCTCCGCAGAAGCCTGCAACTGCGTCAAGGCTCATTCCGGGGAGCGCCTCGATGTATGCGGGATCCTTGGCGGCCGGGCCGCAGACGGCTACCTTGCGCCTTACGTCATAGCGTCCCTCAAGGAACAGCCGTCCTATGGCGGCCAGGCCTTCCGGACATACGGTCCAGACGGTATCGCCTTTGAGTATGGGGCTGATATGGCTGATCTGCACCCCTACGTTGCCTGTGGGATGCTTTCCTTCAAATATATGTAATATGGCGCCCCGGATTCCGGCAAAGACGGACTCAACGCCCTTTACGGACAGGTGTACGGGAGCAATACGGCCAAGTGCCGTGACGGCTGCCTGAACGTATTTGATATCGGAAGCGAGGGTGAATTCAGTGTCGGCCGCCAGGGGAGCGGTGCTGAACGCGGAAACGAAGATTGCCTTGGGGGTCACGGATGGGTCCGCGACCACGCCGAACGGGCGCTGCACCAGGAACGGCCAGAGGCCGCTTTCAAGCAGCGCCTCGCGCACCTGCGTCCCGTCAAGGGCGGAAGGGTCCCTCTGGGGAAAAGATGCCGCACCGTCTTTGCCATCGGGATTAATCTCTACGGCAAGCAGCTTGCGCTTGTCGCCCCTGACAATGCTCCGGACTGTTCCGGAGACTGGCGAAACAAGCAGGATGGATGGATTGTTCTTGTCAGAAATGACGGGACTTCCGGCCAGGACAGGGTCTCCTTCCTTGACCAACAGCCTGGGAACCAGGCCTTTGAAGTGGTCAGGACACACCGCTGCGGAAATGCCCGGCACTTTCCTTACGGAAGTCGCGGCAATACCGCACAACGGTATTTCCAGTCCCCGCTTTATTTTATAGATGTCAGGCATAATGCTAAATTACTCATTTTTTTCTTAATTTCGCAGCCATATGACAAACAATGTAGGTACTATCCTTGAGGGGTTGAATCCTGAGCAGTCCAGGGCTGTCCAGTGCATAGAAGGGCCGGTTTTGATAGTAGCCGGCGCGGGGTCCGGCAAAACCCGCGTCCTGACCCGCAGAATTGCATATATTCTGGCGCAGGGAGCGGCCAGGCCATCGGAGATCCTGGCGCTTACCTTTACAAAGAAAGCCGCCGGGGAAATGAAGGAGAGGATTGCCTCCCTGGTGGGCGGGGACTGCGCCCGCTGGCTGTGGATGGGCACCTTCCATTCCATCTTCATCCGTTTCCTGAGGGAGTACTCTGACTTCCTGGGCTATCCCAAGAATTTCACCATTTATGACACTTCGGACTCCGTAAGCGCCATCAAGAACTGCATCAAGGAGCTCCAGCTTGACGATAAGGTCTATAAGCCCAAGGAAGTGCTCTCACGCATTTCCATAGCAAAGAACAACCTTGTTACGGCATCGGCATACGCTGCCAACACCAACGCCATAACCCGCGACACCCAGGCCCGCAAGCCCCGCATCTGCGACATCTACGCCCTGTACACCAAGAAATGCAAGGCAAGCGGGGTGATGGACTTTGACGATATCCTCCTGCAGATGAACATCCTCCTCAGGGACAACCCGCAGGCCCTGGAGAACATAGCCGCGCATTTCCGCTATATCCTTGTGGACGAGTACCAGGACACCAACTACGCCCAGTACATCATCCTCAAGAAACTTGCCTATGCGCATCACAACATATGCGTGGTGGGCGACGACTCCCAGTCGATCTACGCCTTCAGGGGCGCCAAGATAGAGAACATCCTCAATTTCAAGAAAGACTATCCGCAGTGCAGCATCTTCCGCCTGGAAGAGAATTACCGCTCCACGCGAACCATCGTGAGCGCGGCCAATTCGCTCATCGCTCACAACACCGGGCGAATCCGCAAGGAATGCTTCTCCAGCGGGGACAAAGGCGACAAGATTGCCCTTGTGCGCGCCTTCACGGAGCAGGAGGAAGCGCTGCTCATAGCGGGCGGCATCCAGCGCATCCTGCGCGATTCGGGCGCCCAGTACCGCGATTTCGCGGTGCTTTACCGCACAAACGCGCAGTCCCGCAGCATAGAGGAAGCCCTCCGCCGCCGCAACCTGCCGTACCTGGTCTATTCTGGCAACGCCTTCTTTGAAAGGGCGGAGGTCAAGGATATGATGGCTTACTTCAAGCTCGTGGTCAACAACAATGACGACGAAGCTTTCCGCCGGATTGTGAACAAGCCGGCGCGCGGCATTGGCGGGACAACGCTTGCAGCGGTGTCCGACATTGCCTCCGCGCAGGGCGTCAGCCTGTTCCAGGCCGCCCTCCAGCATCCCAAGCTCAAGGCTTTCACCGATATGATCCTCACGCTCTCGGCGCTTGAGCAGACAATGGAAGGCCAGGAACTGGCCGTGAAGATTGCCGAAGTCTCAGGCCTGTACGCATATTACAAGTCAGACACCAGCATCGAAGGCCTCTCGCGCACGGCCAACGTGGAGGAATTGCTCAACAGCGTTGCCCAGTATGCCGAAGAGCTTGAAGAAGGGGAGCCCTGCCGCCTTGACATGTACCTTGAGAACGTATCCCTGCTGAGCAACGTGGACGTCTCGGACGATGAGGACGGCGCCAACAAGATAGCCCTTATGACGGTGCATTCCGCCAAGGGCCTGGAGTTCCCGTACGTGTTCATAGCCGGGCTGGAGGAGAACCTTTTCCCCAGCGGGGGGATGATGGCATCGCCCAGTGACATAGAGGAGGAGAGGCGCCTGTTCTACGTGGCCATCACCAGGGCAAAGAAGAACGTGAGCCTGTCCTACGCCGACACCCGTATGCGCAACGGCCGCCACGAGAGCAATCCCGTGAGCCGCTTCGTGCGTGAGATTGACGATATCTACCTGGACCATCCGCTGCCAAAGGAGCGGATGGAGCAGCAGCGCCCGTTCTCATTCACGCCCCGCGCGGAAAGGCCCGCGGAACGCTTCGCCCCGCGCGACAACACCGCCGTGAAGCGCGCTCCGGTCCAGACCAAGCCTGAGATAATCGACCCTGACTTTGTGCCTTCGCCGATATCCGAACTGAAGGTTGGCAGGAGGGTGGAGCACAACCGCTTCGGCGCAGGGCTCATAACGGAGATTACCGGCACCTTCCCGGACCTCAAGGCCAAGATATCCTTTGACGACTATGGAGAGAAATACATTATGTTGAAATACGCAAAACTTAGAATAGAAAAATGAAGAAATTAGCACTGATCGCAGCGTCGCTGCTGATGCTGCTGGGTCTGGCTGGCTGCTCCGGCAAGTACCAGACCGTCAAGGGAGACCCCCTCAAGACCAAGATCTACACCCTGGACAACGGCCTCAAGGTCTATATGTCCGTAAACAAGGAAGAACCCCGCATCCAGACTTATATTGCGGTTAGGGTGGGCGGAAAGAACGACCCGGCGGACAACACCGGCCTCGCCCACTACCTGGAGCACATAATGTTCAAGGGAACAGAGCAGGTTGGGACATCCGATTACGCTTCAGAGAAAGTATATCTGGACCAGATAGAGGAACTCTTCAACGTCTATAAAGGCACTACGGATCCTGACCAGCGTACTGAGATCTATCACAGGATAGATTCCCTGAGTTACCTGGCATCCCAGATTGCAATACCTAACGAGTATGACAAATTGATGTCAGTCATAGGTGCGTCAGGTTCCAACGCATTCACTTCAAATGACGTTACCTGCTATACGGAGAACATCCCTTCCAACCAGATAGAGAACTGGGCCAAGGTGCAGAGCGACCGTTTCAAGAACCTCGTGGTGCGCGGATTCCACACCGAGCTGGAGGCAGTCTATGAGGAGTTCAACATGTACCTGAACGACGACCAGGAGAATGCAATGATAGCTATCGATTCCGTCCTGTTCAAGAACCATCCTTACGGAAAGCAGACCGTGATAGGCACCCAGGAGCACCTGAAGAACCCTTCAATCACGGCAATCAAGAAACAGAAGGCCACATATTATGTTCCTAACAACGTGGCCATATGCCTTTCCGGAGACTTCGACCCCGACAACATGGTCAAGATTATAGAGCAGTATTTCGGAGACTGGCAGCCAAATCCGGATGTTCCCAAATTCTCATACGCTCCCGAGGCTCCCATAACTTCTCCCGTAGAGAAGGACGTATATGGAACGGAGGCCGAGTTCGTGATGATCAGCTGGCGCTATCCCGGAGACAAGGACATCCTTGAGAGCGAGCCTTCAAGCCTGGTTTCAGAAGTTCTCTACAACGGCCAGGCAGGCCTCATAGATATGGACGTGAACCAGCAGCAGAAGACCCTTATGGCCGGTGCGATGACCTATGACAGGACAGATTACGGCGAGTTCATCCTGCTGGGATATCCAAAGGAGGGACAGACCCTGGAGGATGTGCGGAACATACTCCTAGGAGAGGTTGCCGCCCTTCGTTCCGGCAACTTTGACGACGACCTTGTGGAGGCCGTAAAGGCTAACCTCAAGCTCCAGTATATGCAGTCCCTTGAAAGGAACCAGAGCCGCGTAAGCATGTTCATGAATTCCTTCATCTCCGGTCTGGAATGGAAAGACTACATCCAGAGTTTCGACCGTATTTCCAAGCTCACCAAGGATGATGTTGTTGCCTGGGCTCAGAAGTATCTTGGCGGAAACAGTTATGCGCTCGCATACAAGCGCCAGGGCGTCAACCCCAAGAGCAACAAGATAGAGGCTCCCAAGATTACCGCAATAGCAACAAACCGTGACAAGCAGAGCGACTTCCTCACAGAGGTCCAGAACACCGCGGTTCCTCCTATCGAGCCTGTTTTCCTGGATTTCAGCAAGGACCTTTCTACATTCACCCTCAAGGATGGAGTTGACGTGGTTTACAAGAAGAACGAGACCAATGACATTGCTCAGCTGGTATTCCGTTTCTACAAGGGCCTCCTTTCAGATCCGGCCCTCTCGCTCGCTTTCAATTACCTGAGTTATCTGGGAACTCCAAGCCGCAGCGCAGAGGAGATTGCCAAGGAGGAATACGCCCTGGCCTGCAGCCACTCTTTCAACGTCACTTCAACTTATACTTCATATTCAATCTCAGGACTGTCCGAGAACATAGGCAAGTGCCTTGAGATAGTTGAGGACCTTATGGCCAACGCAGTAGGTGACGAGGATATCCTTGAGAGCCTCAAGTTTGACGAAATCCAGTCCCGTATGGTTGCAAAGCAGACCCAGAGCTCCTGCGAGTCCGCACTCACCAACTATATCATCAACGGCCCCCAGTATGTGAAGGACGTAACCCTGACCAACGGCCAGGTAATGTCTGTCACATCCGATGAACTGCTTGCCAAGGTGAAAGAATTCCTCGGCTATGCCCAGGAGGTTCTCTATTACGGCCCGGAGACAGAAGCCACGGTCAAGGAGATTCTCGACGACGTTCACATATCTGCCGACAGCCCTGTAAAGCTGGAACGCAAGTATGAGACTATGCGCAGGGTCAGCGAGCCTGCAGTCTATGTGGCTCCTTATGACTCCCGCCAGTTCAACTACATCCAGTTCTCCAACAGGGGAGAGGCCTTCGACAAGAACGAGGCAGGCAAGATCCAGGTGTTCAACGCATATTTTGGCGGAGGTATGAATACCATCGTCTTCCAGGAGATGCGCGAGGCCCGCGCCCTGGCATACAGCGCCAGCGCATACCTCTCATCACCTGCCACCCTCAAGGACGACTATTCCTTCTACGCCAGGATAGGCTCACAGAATGACAAGCTTGTGCAGGCTGTAGAGGCTTTTGACGAGATTATCAACGATATGCCTGTATCGGAGTCCGCCTTTGACATTGCCAAGAGCAACATAGAGTCCACGCTCCGCACCCAGCGTTCCGTTGGCGTACGTGCCCTTAACAGCTATCTCAGCTCCAGGGATCTCGGTCTTTCCGAGCCTCTCGCCAAGTCAGTATATGAGTCTCTGGGCACGCTGGATATCAACAGCCTGGTTTCTACCCAGCAGAAATGGGTCAAGGACCGCACCTACGTTTACGGCATACTGGGAGACCCTGATGACCTTGATATGGACTTCCTCAAGACCCTCGGCCCTGTAACCCTCCTTACCCTTGAAGATATCTTCGGATATTAGGATATGACCAAATAAAAAAGGCGGCTGGATTCCAGCCGCCTTTTTTATTTGACGTAAGATTCTAGTAGCCGAGTTCCCTGACGGTTTTGCCGTACTCGGAGGCCTCGTTGTCCTGAGCATCAAGCTTGAACACCATAAAGTTGGGATTATCATTTGAGCAAGGCTGCCATACTCCGCCGTCAGGGCCGTTGGGGTCGCTGTATTTTGCGAAGTTGGTCCAGTAGGTGAGCATCTTCTCTGAAAGATCCCAGTCGCCCTGTGTCCAAGGCCTCCAGCAGTGCTGCAGGGACTTGAATACGAACCAAAGGTCTGAGGAGTGGAATGCTCCCTTGAGCCTTACGGTGACCTCGGGATGGGATCCGTCATCAGGGAGAGGACGGGCGAATTCGTAAGCCCAGGCCTTGCCGCCTTTATCCTTGCGGTTCTGGCCGAAAGCGACGATTCCCTCGGTCATGTCCCTGGAATCGTTCATCGTGAAACCGATCATATAAGGAATATCGGCCAGAGATCCGTCAAGTGCGGCATCATCGAAGCTCTTGAGAGATACGTAACCATCGACGATAGGACGGGCGGTAACGCTTCCTGCATTTCCTGTAGCGTTGTTGTAGAGGGGACCTGCTGCGTAGATGACCTCGGTGTCGGCTGCGCGCATCTTCTCTATTGTGTCATATCCAGCCCAGTCGTAAACGGCCTTGGTGTTGGATGCGGCAACCTGGAGGGCATTGAGTCCTGCAGGAGCAGACTGTCCACCGGCCTGAGGCACTGTAAGGCCACCTGAACTCATAATGACAGCCTTGTGGAAGAGGCCACGGGCGAGAGGGGACTCGCAAAGGGTCTTTACGGCGCCGCCTCCTGCGCTCTGGCCAAAGATCATGACATTGTCAGGATCTCCGCCAAACTGGGCGATGTTGTTCCTGATCCACTTGAGGGCTGCGATCATATCCATTATGCCGTAGTTTCCAGAAGCGCCGTTGGGGCCTTCCTTGCAGAGGTCGGGGTGTGTAAGGAATCCGAACACTCCAAGACGGTAGTTGATGGAAACGAGGATCACGTCCTTGCCTGCCCACTCCTGGGCGTCAAACTCGGGTTCGGTTCCAAATCCCTCGCGGTATCCGCCACCGTGAATCCACATTGCTACAGGAAGCTTGGCGTTGGTCTGTCCGGGTTTCTTTGTCCAGACATTGAGGTAGAGGCAGTCCTCGCTGAACGGGGCCTCGTCACCGTAACCCCACTCGGTGTAGTAGCCGCCCTTGTACTGGATGTGCTGGTAACTGGGGTTACCGAATCTCTTGGCGAGATAGACACCCTTCCAAGGCTGTACAGGCTGAGGAGCTTTCCAGCGGTTCTCCCTGATTGGAGCTGCTGCATAAGGGATTCCGCGGAATACGAACACGTCTTTGACATTGTCTGCTGACACGCCCTGGACCTGGCCTCCCTCAATGGAGAGGACCGGGCTGAGCTGTTGTTCCTGAGCGGACTTCTGGCAGCCTACCAGAAGGGCCAGCAAACTGGCTAAAATCAATAGTTTTTTCATAATGAAAATTATAGATGAATAAGAATTAAGTCCGAATCTTTGTAAAGGTAATAATAGTTTAAATAAAAAAGGCGACCGGACCCGGTCGCCTTTTTTATTGTACGGATATGAGATTCTAGTAACCGAGCTCTGTTACAGGCTGGCCGAATGCGGAAGCCTCTTTGTCCTGAGCGTCAAGTTTGAATACCATGAATCCAGGATTCTCCTTGGTGCAAGGAGCCCAGTCGCCGCCGTTAGGGCCGTTGGGATCGCTGTATTTTGCGAAGTTGGTCCAAGCGGTGAGCATCTTCTCTGAAAGATCCCAGTCACCCTGTGTCCAAGGCCTCCAGCAGTGCTGCAGGGACTTGAATACGAACCAGAGGTCAGAAGAGTGGAATGCACCCTTGAGCCTTACGGTAACCTCAGGATGAGATCCATCGTCAGGGAGAGGACGGGCGAACTCGTAAGCCCAGGCCTTTGCTCCCTTCTCCTGGCGGTTCTGGCAGAATGCTGCGATTCCGGCGGAGAGGTTGCCCATATCGTTCATGGTGTAACCGATCATATAAGGAACGTCTGCAAGCGATCCGTCGATGGCTGCCTCGTCAAAGCTCTTGAGTGAAACGTAACCGTCAACGATAGGAGCTCCGTTAACGCTGCCATAGTTTCCGGTAGCGTTGTTGTAGAGAGGACCTGCTGCGTAGATGACCTCGGTGTCGGCTGCACGCATCTTCTCGATGGTGTCATATCCTGCCCAGTCGTAAACGACCTTGGTGTTGAAGGCAGCCCTCTGGAGAGCGTTGAGTCCTTCGGGAGCAACGGGAGCCTTGTAAGCTGCAAGCTTGGGAGCTGCCTGAGGGGCTGCACCCATTCCAGGGAAGCCTCCGCGGGGAGCTGCCGCCCTTGTTGCACCACCCTGTGCGGGAACGGTAAGTCCACCGGCACTCATAATGACAGCCTTGTGGAAGAGACCGCGGGCGAGAGGGGACTCGCAAAGGGTCCTGACTGCGCCGCCACCTGCGCTCTGGCCAAAGATCATAACGTTGTCAGGATCTCCGCCAAACTGGGTGATGTTGTTCTTGATCCACTTGAGAGCGGCTATCATATCCATGATACCATAGTTTCCGGCTGCACCGTTGGGGCCTTCTGCGCAAAGGTCAGGATGTGCAAGGAATCCGAAAACGCCAAGGCGGTAGTTGATGGAAACAAGGATCACGTCCTTGCCTGCCCACTCCTGTGCGTCGAACTCAGGCTCGGTTCCGAATCCCTCGCGGTATCCGCCACCGTGAATCCACATTGCAACAGGGAGTTTTGCATTTGTCTGTCCGGGCTTCTTTGTCCATACGTTCAGATAGAGGCAGTCCTCGCTGAAAGGAGCCTCGTCTCCGTAACCCCACTCAGTGTAGTATCCACCCTTGTACTGGATGTGCTGATAACTTGGGTTACCGAACCTGTTGGCCAGATAAACGCCTGTCCAAGGAACTACCGGCTGTGGAGCCTTCCAGCGGTTCTCCCTGATTGGAGGTGCTGCGTAAGGAATTCCACGGAATACGAACACGTCTTTAACATTGTCTACTGACACACCCTGAACCTGGCCACCCTCAATTGTGAGGACCGGGCTGAGCTGTTCCTGAGCGGACTTCTGGCAGCCTACCAGAAGAGTCAGTAAACCGGCTAGGATTAAAAGTTTCTTCATAATTCTATATGATTAACGAAAGATTGGCTAAAATTCCCTCAAAGTTATAAAAAATATCAGAGAGTTGTTCAAAAATTTTAATGAGGTAATTTGCCGTTGCTGTAAAGCCAATCGTTAACGTTTTCGTCAAGGAATCCCGGGGTCTGCTCAAGTACGCCGTTGGACAGGGATACTTCTGTAGAAGGGATCCTCATAAAGCCGTGTGAAGCCTTGTAACGCGCTGCGATGCCGGGGCCGTCCCAGTTCCTGTAACCACCCTGGACAATGGTTCCGCGGTAGGTGTTGTACTCGCCCAGCTGGTTATTCTCGATGATGTCTCCTGCGGTTTCCGGATACCAGCGCCTGAGGTCGTTGAAACGGATACCCTCGAAGCAGAATTCATAGCGGCGCTCCTTCTGCAGGCGCTCGAACGTGTAGGAAGGGTACGGTTCCAGGCCTGCGCGGGCGCGGATCTGGTTCATTCCGGTGACTGTCTCTTCAAGCTCGTCAAGCATAAGGAGGACATCTGCGAAGCGGATGTAGATGACGTCGTTGCGCATACCGCTTGAATTGGAGTTGGTGTCAAAGTTTGGATAGCAGCGGAAGAAGGTGCGGTAGATGTTTCCATCCATCTTTCCTCCCTCAAGGGCGGAAACGTTTATGTACTTCTTGTTGTACAGGAAAGTCTTCTCCACCTCCTTGGTGGGAGCTCCTTCGTAATAGTCCATCTCCGCCGTCTCGCCTTCCGGCCACCAGGTTCCGGCAGTGCCGTCAGAATAAACCTGGGCTGCGTCTCCGGTTGCCAGTATGGTTCCGAAGAAACGCTTGTCCGCAAGGCCATAGTCAGGATCTTCCGCCCATTCCCTTGCAAACCTGGGGTTCACGGAGTTCTCGTTGTAAGCGCCTCCGTAAGGGAACATAGACTTGGAAACGTTGTTGGAAAGATCCCTCAGGCCCTGGCGCAGGCCAAGGCAGTTTCCGTTGCCGTTAAGGTTCTCCACAAGGCTGAAGTGTGCTCCCCAGATGGTTTCCTTGCAGTGGTTGCCCACCCAGTGGAGGCCTTCCTTGCCGGCATAGGTTCCAAGTTGGTCCTGGGTTCCGTATGCGTAACCGGTGGTGTAGTCGTTTGTGTAGCACCATATCTCGCGCTGGTCTGCGACAAGGCCGAAGCCTGAGTTGTCGCGTACGTCCCTGAGATAGTTGATAACATCGGCCTTGGTTACGCCAGCCATGTCGCTCTTGCCGTAGAATCCGGTGTAGAACAACCAGATCCTTCCCATAAGGGCTTCGGCGGCGTATTTGGTTGCGCGTCCGACCATTCCTGCGGCCTGGGTGTAGCCGTACTCGGAAGGCATCAGGCTGATGGCCTGCTTGAGATCGCCAGCTATGGAAGCATATATCTCTTCTACGCTGGCCTTTTCCTTGTTCACAGGCTCCGGACTGTCAAGGAGCGGGAAGGTTCCAAAGTTCTGTGCCAGTTCCCAGTCATACCAGGCGCGGAGGAAGTACAGCTGTCCAAGGATGTAGTTCTTTTCCTTGGAACTGCCGAACAGGCTGTCGTCCAGTTCGGGAATGGTCTGAAGGCCGTAGTTGGACCTGAAGATGCCCTCGTAGTATGTCTTCCAGGCATCGGTGATGCTCTCCTGCCTCTGGATGAGGAACCTGTCATAGGCCTGCGCCCATACGGAAGAAGTGGAGCCGGCGCCAAAGCAGTCATCGCTGGCGGCGTTTGCAATGAAGATGGAGCTCTGCCAGGCATAGCTCTCCTGGTACATCCTTGGAAGACGGTTGTAAACGCCGGTCAGGATCTGGTCCGCGTCAGCGGCCGTCTGCGGGAAGTTGCCCGTGTCTTTCTTGTCATAGTTGGTAGAGTCGAGGATAGAATCCATATCGCAACCGGCTGTCAAGAACGCCAGGGCAAATACTATATATGTAAATATCTTTTTCATATTCAATTCCTCCTTTAATTAAAATCTGATGCTGATACCGGCCTGGAATACCTTGGGGTTTGGATAGAAACCGCGGTCGATACCGGAAGTCCAGCTGTAGCCTGCGCCGTAACCGACCTCCGGGTCCATACCGTCGTACTTTGTGAAGGTTATCAGGTTCTGTCCGGTGAAGAATATCCTGAGCTGCTCGCAAGGGAGTTTCTTGAATGCGGACTTAAGGTCGTAGCCGATGGTGATGTTGCGGACTTTGAGATAATCCGAGTCAAATACCCAGATGTCTCCCTGATAGCCCTTGCAGTAGAAGTTGTTGTGCTTTCCGGAGGAGAAGCGGGGGAAGGAATTGGTTGAGCCTTCTCCGGTCCAGAGCCTCTTCACGAAGTTGTTGGCGTAGTTGTCAGTGTTCTTCCAACCGAACTCGTGGTAGGTCAGGTAGTTCTGCTGGCCAAAGTCTCCGGATCCGTTGATGGATACGTCAAGGCCCTTCCAGTTGAAACCGATGTTGAAGCCTACGGTGTAGTCCGGATGAGGGTTACCTATCTCAGTGACGTCGTTGTTGTCATATACGCCGTCGACAACCTGCTCTGTCCAGATAACGTCACCCGGCTGGGTGTTCTCGTATCCGTTCATGAAGGTGTAGCCGTTGTCACGGTACTGGTCGATCTGTGCCTGGTTCTGGAAGATACCCTCGCTGGCAATACCGGTGAAGTAGCCGATAGGCTTGCCCGGGCGTGCCTCGAATGCGTTGTAAACGTTTACGTTGTTGGAAATGACGTTGTATCCTCCGTGGATGATTCCGTCAGCGTTGTTGATGTAGAGAACCTTGTTGCGGTTGTGTGAAAGGCTTACGGAAGCGTTGTACCTGAAGTCTCCTATGCGGTCGTTCCAGCCAAGGGCGATCTCGAATCCCTCGTTGCGCACGGCTCCGCCGTTGATGGTAGGAGCTCCGGTTCCATAGGAATTGAGCGCGGGGGCGTCAACCAGCCAATCCTTGGTGTCCTTCCTGTACAGGTCGAACGTCAAGTTCATGCGGTAGTCGAAGAAGTTGGCGTCAAAGCCTATGTCCGTCTGCTCGGTAGCCTCCCAGGTGAGTTCCGTGTTGGGGATGATGTCAGGATATGCTCCTGTGGAGGTGGTGGACTGGTCGTAGGTGAAGTCGTATCCGGTGATGAATGCTACAGTTCCAAGGTACTGGAACGCCTTGATACGGGAGTTACCGTTGCGGCCCCAGCTTGCACGGAGCTTGAGGAAGTCGAGCCATCCCTTGGAGAAGTCCATGAAGTCCATGTTGGTGATTACCCATCCTGCGGAGAATGAAGGGAAGTAGCCGTACCTGTGCCCGCGTGCAAAGTTGGAAGAACCGTCCGCACGGAGGATAGCTGTAGCCATATAGGTCTCATTGTAGTTCCAGTTCAGACGTCCGAACAGTGAGAACAGGTTGTTGTAAGGAAGCTGGTTGCCGCCCCTTACCGTAACCATGGTGGAGTTGATGTCGCTGTCGCAGTTGTCGATGGTGGCTGACTCCCAGGTGCCGAACAGGGTCTGCTGGCGGGTCGTGGAAAGGCTGGTGCCCCAGTTGGTTCCTTCTATGGACTGTCCGATGAGGGCGTCAAAGTGGTGCTGGCCAAAGTTGTGGTTGTACTGGAGGGTGTTCTCCCAGGTCCAGTTCTGGCTCAGGCTCAATGCCTGGTTGACATCATCATACTCGTTGAAATTGTTTCCTGCAAGCTGGTATGTAGGAGTGTATTGCCTGCTGGCTCCTGTGTTTACGCGATAGCCAAGCTGGGTCTTGAAGGTCCAGTCAGGTGTGGGCGCGATAGTCAGGAACGCATTTGCCTGGACGCTGTAGTTGCTTCCTTGATACTGTGTGTGGGTGTTGGCCTCCAGGGGGTTGGAGATGTTCTCTTCCTGGTACCATCCGTCGCGGATCTGGTCCTCATAGGTATAGAGGGTTCCGTCGGTGTCGTAGGCGGGGAGGAGAGGGTCATACTGCATCAGGCTTCGGAGCTCGGAACTGTAGTTGTGGTTGAAGTACTGGCTTATAACCAGGTTCTCTCCAAAGGTGATAATGTCGCGGCCCGTGCTGCTCTTCCACAGGGAGACGTCGCTGTTGATGCGGAAAGTGTTCCTCTTGTAGAAGTACTTGCCTTTAGGATATCCGAATGAGGACTCGGAATAAGAGTTGGAGTATCCCATTGAGAAACGAATCATGTCGGAACCGCCGGTGATACCTACGGACGTGCCGTACATAGGGGCGTTCTGGTTGATCATTTCCTTTACCCAGTTGGTTCCGTCCCAGGTTCCGTTCTGGATCTGGGCCCACTGGACTGGCATTACGTTAGGATAGTCGTAATAGTGCTCGCCGGGCTGGATGGCGCCTTCGTCAAGCATTGCGCGGTCAACAAGGTCTATGTACTCCTTTGCTCCTACTGTGGAAACGCCATTCATATTGGGGCGCTGGATTCCATAGTAGGAATCGAAGGTTACTGTCACCTTGTCCTTCTTGCCCTGGCGGGTGGTCACGAAGATAACTCCCGCGGCGGCACGTGCTCCGTAGATGGCGGCCGAAGCGGCATCCTTGAGGATGCTGATGGACTCGATGTCGGAGGAATTGAGGTGCTCGATTGAACCGCCAGCTATACCGTCGATTACGTACAGAGGGGAGGAGTCTCCCGTGGTGTTCAGGCCTCGGATGGTGATCTTGGGGGTGCCCCAGGACATACCGCTGGTACGGGTGATGTTTACGCCCGGCGTGGTGCTGTACAGGGAGGACAGGACGTTGGTTGTGGCCTGTTTCTGTATTTCATCGCTGTTTACGGTAACCACGGATCCCGTTACGAGTCCTTTCTTCTGGGTACCGTATCCCACCACGACAGCCTCTTCCAGTGCCTCGTTGTCCTCTGCCAGCGTAATGGTCATTGGATTGCTGTTTGTAACCACTACGGACTGGGTGGCGTATCCGATTGAGGAGAATTCCAGGGTAGCTCCTGAAGCTACCGGAATGGAGAAGATACCGTCCATATCAGTAACGGTACCGGCAGTTGTGCCCTTGACAAGGACTCCAACGCCTATCAGAGGCTCTCCGTTTGCGTCTATGACCTTTCCGTTAGCGGTAACGGTCTGGGCGAAAGCGTGAGATCCGAATGCCGTGACGGCAAACAAAACGGTCAAAAGAGCCCTTTTGAGGCTCGCTTTCGATAATTTCATAGTATAAATTAAAAATGTTTGGTTATAAAAATGTATTAATTAGTGTTCGTGGGTAATAATCTGTAATCCAAATATACGGAAAAAAGGCTTATGGTAACTCTGTTTTCTTATTTTTTTGAATGCCGCATCAATGGGGATGATAATAATTATCAAGAAAAATTTGGCAAATGAAAGATTATTCCTATATTTGTGACGAAGTTTTTCATAGTTTAAGTTTAGGTTAAGTAGCGAGGCAGCCGCAGAGATGCGGCTACCTCGTGAAATTTTAAGGCAAACCTAAATGACAAACTATATGAAAAACTTTTTTTTATTGGTGGCCGCGGCCGCCCTTCTGTGCTCGTGCGATTACTTCTTTCCCGTGGAAAACGGGGAGCTTTCCATCTCGTTCTCCAAAGAGATCTATCTGAATACCAAGGCGTCAAAAAACCTGCCTGACACCAATAGTTTCATACTTTCCGTAGTTTCAGACAAAGGGAAAGTGGTGTATGAAGGCCCCTATGGAGCCGCACCGCAGCCCATCGGAACCGTGCCCGGAACATATACCGTCAAGGCGGTTTCAGCACGTCCCGGAGCGCCCGCATTTGATGCTCCCTTGTATGGAGACGAGCAGCTGGTTCTGGTTGAAATGGGAGGGTTGTCAAATGTAAACTTATTCTGTACACAATTGAATTGCGGTGTAAAACTGACCTTTGACAATTCGTTCCGGCAAAGGTATCCCGGGGCAGGGATCTTGATCACCGCCCAGGAGGGGACTCTGGCCTTTGCCCAGGCGGAGACCCGCACGGCTTATTTCCAACCGGGCATAGTGTCCTTCCAGCTCAAGCAGGGGGACGAACTGTCACCACTTATGACCAGGAGCCTCAGGGCACGGGAAAACCTTACGCTGAACTTTGCTGCTCAGCAGGGCGGGGGACTCAGCATCCAGTTGGATACCACCTGCACGTGGATAAATGAAGATTACGTGATAGGGGATCAGGGACAGGAATCCGGGACGGACCTTGGAAACGCAATGGGTGTCTGGGAGGCAAGGCAGAACGTAGGGGCAAGGGAGGTCTGGGTTTACGGGTACATTGCCGGGGGAGACCTGACCTCTTCAAAAGCATCGTATCAGGGCCCTTTCACTTCCAAGACAAATCTGCTGCTCAGCCCCAAATTCCCGGTCAACGGCAGGGACGGATGCGTGTCCGTACAGCTCCAGCAGGGGGACACCAGGGATGCCCTCAACCTTGTAGATAACCCGCAACTCCTTGGGCGCCAGGTATTTCTGAAAGGGAACATAGTGGCGTCCTACTACGGCCTCCCCGGCATCCAGGCCATCACGGAATTTGTTTTGGGAAACGGGCAATAATTATAATTTTCTCCCTTGATATATGAATAATTTTAGATATCTTTGTCAAGATTAACCAATAAGTTAATAACATGTATTCATTAGGTATTGATATAGGTTCTTCATCCATAAAAGTTTCTTTATTGGATATTGACAAAGGCTTGTGCCTCGCTTCATCTACTAACCCTACGGCAGAAATGAAAATATCTTCACCGGTAAAAGGCTGGGCCGAACAGGACCCTATGCTCTGGTGGAAGTATATCTGCGACGGTGTCCAGGACATCGGACTCCAGTATGACCTCAAGCAGGTCGCCTGCATTGGTATCACCTACCAGATGCACGGCCTGGTTGCCGTTGACAAGGACATCCATCCGGTACGCGACGCCATCATCTGGTGCGATTCACGCGCCGTGGGAATTGGAGAGGAGGCCCTGGAGGCCATCGGCCACGACAAATGCGTAGCACATCTGCTCAACTCTCCCGGTAACTTCACCGCTTCCAAGCTTGCCTGGGTAAAGCGCAACGAGCCGGAGACCTATGAGAAGATCTACCGCTTCATGCTTCCCGGAGACTATATCAACTATCTCCTCACCGGAGAAATCACCACAACGGAAACCGGTCTTTCAGAGCAGATCCTCTGGGACTTCAAGAAAAACGAAAGGGCTGACTTCGTAGCCAACTATTACGGAATAGATACCGCAATGATTCCCGACATCGCCCCTTCAATAGGCATTTCAGGAAAGACAACCGCCAAGATCGAGGGCCTTCTGGGCATTCCTCAGGGAACACCTGTTTCCTACCGTGCGGGAGACCAGCCCAACAACGCTTTCTCCCTTGACGTCCTCAACCCCGGCGAGGTTGCAGCCACCGGCGGTACCAGCGGAGTCGTTTACGCAGTTACCGACAAGCGTCTCCCTGACCCTCAGTTCCGCGTGAACAGCTTCCTGCACGTGAACCATACTGCAGAGCAGAACCGTTACGGAGTGCTGCTGTGCATCAACGGTACCGGAATCCTCAATTCCTGGGTAAGGCGCAACATCGCCCCGGATATGACATACAGCCAGATGAACATCATTGCCGACAGCATCCCTGTAGGATCCGACGGCCTGCTTATGCTCCCGTTCGGAAACGGAGCCGAAAGAGTCCTTGGAAACCGCCAGGTAGGCGCCGGAATTGCCGGAATAGACCTGGTGCGCCACTCATCCGCACACATCATCAGGGCCGCCCAGGAGGGAATAGCATTCTCATTCCGCTACGGCCTTGACGTAATCAAGGAACTGGGTATGGCCACAAAGGTGATCCACGCAGGAAAGGCAAACCTGTTCCTCAGCCCTATCTTCCGCCGCACACTGGCCACCCTTTGCGACTCCACCATCGAGATCCTCAGCACTGACGGCGCCCTTGGCGCAGCCCGCGGAGCGGCTCTCGGATGCAAGTTCTACAAGAACTCCAAGGAGGCCTTCGCAAACCTCCAGAAAGAAGGCGAGGTCAACCCTGTGGCAGAGTGGAAGCAGCCTCTTGAGGAAGCTTATGGAAAATGGAAAGAATATCTTAATAAATCACTTTAATAATCAATTACATTTATGGCTAACAAAGAATATTTCCCTATGGTAGGGAAAATCCCTTTCGAAGGCAAGGCTTCAAAGAACCCTATGGCCTTCCATTACTATGATCCTGAGAAGGAAGTATGTGGAAAGAAGATGAAGGACTGGCTCAAGTTCGCTATGGCTTGGTGGCACACACTGTGCGCAGAGGGCAGCGACCAGTTCGGTCCCGGCACAAAGTGCTTCCCTTGGAACGGAGATCCGGATCCTGTACAGGCAGCTAAGAACAAAGTTGACGCAGGCTTCGAGCTCATGCAGAAACTCGGAATCGGCTATTACTGCTTCCACGATGTTGACCTCGTAGCAGAGGCTGACACAATCGAGGAGTACGAGAAGAACCTCAAGGAGGTTGTCGCATACCTCAAGCAGAAACAGGCAGAGACCGGCATCAAGCTCCTTTGGGGAACAGCCAACGTATTTGGACACAAGCGTTATATGAACGGCGCTTCCACCAACCCTGACTTTGACGTTGCAGCCCGCGCTATGGTTCAGATCAAGAACGCTATCGATGCAACAATCGAGCTGGGTGGCGAGTGCTACGTATTCTGGGGTGGCCGCGAGGGTTACATGAGCCTCCTGAACACCGATATGAAGCGTGAGAAAGAGCATATGGCAACAATGCTCAAGATGGCCCGCGACTATGCACGTGCAAAGGGATTCAAGGGCACATTCCTCATCGAGCCCAAGCCTATGGAGCCTACAAAGCACCAGTACGATGTTGACACCGAGACCGTTATCGGATTCCTCCGCGCAAACGGACTTGACAAGGACTTCAAGGTTAACATCGAGGTTAACCACGCCACACTGGCAGGCCACACCTTCGAGCACGAGCTCCAGGCTGCTTCTGACGCAGGCCTTCTTGGAAGCATCGACGCCAACAGGGGAGACTACCAGAACGGATGGGATACCGACCAGTTCCCTATCGACCTGTACGAGCTCGTTCAGGCTATGATGGTTATCATCCGCAACGGCGGACTCGTTGGAGGAAGCAACTTCGACGCTAAGACACGCCGCAACTCTACAGACCTTGAGGACATCGTTCTCGCACATGTATCCGGTATGGACGTAATGGCCCGCGCCCTTGAGATCGCAGCTGACGTTCTTGCAAATTCTCCTATCGAGCAGATGCGCAAGGAGCGTTACGCTTCTTACGACGCTGGTATCGGCAAGGACTTCGAGGACGGCAAGCTCACCCTCGAGGATGCAGTTGCATACGCAAAGAAAGCCGGCGAGCCCAAGCAGACCTCAGGCAAGCAGGAGCTTTACGAGGCAATCATCAGCCTGTACATCTAAGCCTCAGGCTTACATAACAAAAGATTTAAAGCCCGCTTCACAGCGGGCTTTAATGGTTAGTTAGTAGTGTATTACCTTAAAGAAGGCTAATTATGTTGGTTAGAATTATCAGCTAGGACTTAATCGTTTTAAGTCTATTGCAAAGATACACCTATTTCCGAATTCTGCAACACAAAAATCAAAAAAAACAATAAAAATTGTATTTTGAATTTAAAATTTTTTAGAAAGTAGATGAGGCCTGAGTTCCTTTGTCCGCTCCAGCGCCTGCTCGTCCTGCCAGGCCTGGATCAGTTTGGGATTGCCGCTCAAAAGCACGTCAGGTACTTTCCAGCCGTTGAATTCTGCGGGGCGGGTGTAAACGGGAGGGGAGAGAAGGTCGTCCTGGAAGGAATCGCTCAGGGCGGAGGTCTCATCCGTCAGGGCGCCGGGGATAAGGCGGACTATGGAGTCCGCCACTACGGCGGCCGGGATTTCCCCTCCGCTGAGGACATAGTCCCCGATGGATATCTCACGGGTTATGAGATGCTCGCGTATGCGGTGGTCTATTCCCTTGTAATGGCCGCAGAGGATAATTATGTTTTCCTTGAGCGACAGTTCGTTTGCGATTCCCTGGCTCAGGAGTTCTCCGTCAGGGGACATATAGATAATCTCGTCGTAATGGCGCTGCCCGGTGAGTTCGTTGATCATCTTGAACACCGGTTCCACCATCATCACCATACCGGCGTCGCCACCGTAGCAGTAGTCGTCCACTGACTTGTGGGGGCCCAGGCCGTACTTGCGGATATTGTGTACGTGTATCTCCACAAGGCCTTTTTTGATGGCCCTTCCCACTATGGAATGGCTGAGCGGACTCTCCAGCAGTTCAGGCACTACGGTAAGTATATCTATTCTCATTTTGACATAATTCCTTTTGCGTAGCAAAAATAGCAAATACTTCAAAAATTATGGTATATTTGTAAGCTAATACTTAATTATCATCTATTATGAGTGAGAATATTATTCCTGATGTTATCAACCAGACATCAGATGTACTTGAAACCGTAGAAGCGGCAGTAGAACAGACAGTTGAAACGGCAACCGGCGCAGCGGAGAAGTCCTTCGAGGAGCTTATTGCATCCTTCAGGGAAATTTTCAGCGACGAGCAGAAAATGAAGAGACAGAAGGAGCTGGAGGCCATCAGGACCGCATTCTACAAGAAACTGAACAAGGAAAAGACAGAAGAGAACCCTCTGACGGATATAGAGGAGTCCTTCAAATCATTATACGAACAATTCAAGGCTGAGCGCGCAGAATACAACAAGACGCTGGACAAGGAAAGGGGAGAGAACCTTGAAAAGAAAAAGGCCGTCCTTGAGGACCTCAAGGCCCTCGTTGAGACCCAGGAAGACATCAACGCCACCTTCCCCGCATTCCGTGACATCCAGGCCCGCTGGAAAGAGATAGGCCCGGTTCCCGCCGCAAACTTCCGCGACATCAACGACACCTACCAGTACTACGTGGTCAAGTTCTACGATATGGTCAAGATCAACCACGAACTCCGCGACCTTGATTTCAAGAAGAACCTCGAGGTAAAGGAGAAGTTCTGCGAGGCTGCCGAGAAACTGGCGGAGAACCCCAACGTGGTGGAGGCCTTCCGCGAGCTTCAGAAACTGCACGAGCAGTGGAAGGAGTACGGCCCCGTTGACAAGGAGCACCGCGAGTCCATCTGGGAGCGCTTCAAGGCTGCCACCGCAGTAATCAACAAGAAGTACCAGGCTCACTTCGAGGAACTCAAGGGTGAGCAGGCTGAGAACCTTGCCGCCAAGTCCAAGCTCTGCGAGAGGGTGGAGGAGATTGCCGCCAAGGCCGAGGCCGGAGAAGTGGCCTCCAACGAGTGGAATGTCCTTGCAAGCCAGATCGAGGGTATCCAGAAAGAGTGGAAAGCCATCGGCTTCGCTTCAAAGAAAGACAACCAGAAGATTTACGACCGCTTCCGCGCCGCCTGCGACCGCTTCTATCTCAAGAAGCGTGACTTCTATGTAGATTACAAGGGCAGCATGGTTGAGAACCTTGCAAAGAAGGTCAAGATAGTTGAGCAGGCAGAGGCCCTCAAGGCCAGCACCGAATGGAAGAAGGCCACCGACCAGTTCATCCAGCTGCAGAAGCAGTGGAAGGAGATAGGTCCCGTAGCCCACAAGAAGGGTGACCAGCTGTGGAAGCGCTTCCGCGCCGCCTGCGATGAGTTCTTCGCAGAAAGGGACAAGAACGCCAAGCCGGAGAACGACTATCATTTCAACCTTAAGGCAAAGAAGAAGATCATAGAGGAGATCAACGCATACGTTCCTTCCGATGACGCCGCAGCCAACGAAGAGGCTGCAAAGGAGTTCATCCAGAAGTGGCAGGCTATTGGATTCGTTCCATTCAAGGAGAAGGAGAAGATTGCCGCCGCATACAAGGAAGCCTTCCAGGCCAAGTTCCCCGGAATGAACACAAGGGGAGGCCAGAGAGGCTCCGGCAGGAGTTTCCAGAAGGCTCCAAGGTCAGAGAAGGACATCCTCATCCAGCAGTACAACGCCCTTCAGCAGGATATTGACACCTACGAGAACAACATAGGCTTCTTTGCAATGTCCAAGAACTCCGAGCCGCTCATCAAGCAGATGAGGGACAAGATAGAGGTGGCCAAGGGAGAACTCAAGGCCCTTCAGGACAAGATCCGCCAGATGGAAGAGGCCGAGGCGGCAAACGAACAGGAGTAGCGGCGTATGGATAAAAACTCTATAGTAGGACTCATACTGATCGCTATGGTCCTTTTCGGATTCACCTATGTCCAGAGAAGGAAATACGAGCAGCAGATGGCCCAGTCCCAGGAGATGGTGGACGATACGCGCCAGGGCGGTGATCCGGGCCTTACCCAGGTTACCCCTCAGACTGACATCGCGCAGGCAGGCCAGGACGTACAGCAGAACGCTCAGCAGGTAACTATTTACAAAGACACCTCGCTCACAATGGCCGCTATGGGGCAGGAGCAGTTCTATACACTGGAGAACAACCTGCTCAAGCTCACTTTCACCACCAAGGGAGCGCAGCTCTACTCTGCCCGTATCAAGGACTATACAAACTATGACAAAACGGACCTCTATCTGTTCAAGGACGGAGGCAACAAGTATGACGTGAGCGTCTATGCCGGTGAGGCCATCAAGACATCGGACTTCAACTTCACCCTGGCCGAAAGCTCCAACACCAAGCTCGTGTTCCGCCTTTTCTTTGACGGCGGCGGATACATAGAGCAGCGCTACGAGCTTCCCCAGGACTCCTATATGATGGACAACACCCTCTCGTTTGTAGGACTGGGCTCCGTCATCCCCCAGAACGTATCCAACATAGACATAGACTTCGCCACCGTAGTTCCCCGTATGGAAAAGGGCTTCAAGAACGAATCCCAGTACTCCAAGCTGGACTACTACTTCAACGGCGAGAAGAAGCCTTCCGAACTGGGCCGCGGCCGCAACGGAAACAAGAGGATCGATTCCAAGCTCTCCTGGTTCGCGTTCCAGCAGCAGTTCTTCAGCTACATAGTGCGCGCCAAGGACGAATTCTCCTCCGGAGACGTTTCAATAGAGTTCTTCTCCCAGGACGACCCTTCACGCAACCTTATGACCTGCAAGGCCGAGATGCGTATGGAACTCCAGCGCAAGGACCCTCAGAAGATTGAGATGGGCTTTGACATGTACCTTGGCCCCAACCATTACCAGACGCTTCAGACCTATGACCAGAAGTACGAAAAGATAATCCCTCTGGGAGGATGGCTGGTAGGATGGTTCACAAGGTTCGTAATCATCCCTATGTTCAACTTCTTCCACCGCTTCATAGCAAGCTACGGCCTCATCATCCTCCTGATGACCCTGGTCATCAAGCTGGTGGTACTGCCGTTCACATACAAGTCGTTCGCATCTTCTGCCAAGATGGCCGCCCTGAGGCCCTTCATGGACAAGATCAACGCCAAGTATCCCAAGCAGGAAGATGCAATGAAAAAGCAGCAGGCAACCATGGACCTGTATAAACGGGCGGGAGTGAGTCCAATGGGAGGATGCCTCCCCACGCTTCTTACATTCCCTATACTCTGGGCAATGTTCCGCTTCTTCCCGGCTTCCATCGAGCTGCGCCAGCAGCCTTTCCTGTGGGCCAAGGACCTTTCCGCATACGACTCAATAGTAGAGTTCGGCCGCAGGATACCCCTGCTGGGAGACCACCTGTCGCTGTTCGCCCTTCTTATGGCGGTTGTAATGTGGGTTTACTCCAAGTACACCCTCTCCAGCCAGCCCAATTCCGACGATCCCAGCGCTGCAAGCATGCGCTTCATGAGCCTGTGGATGATGCCTATAATGATGTTCTTCATCTGTAACAACCTGTCATCAGCCCTCAGTTATTATTACCTGCTTTCCCAGCTCATAGCAATGCTTGAGATTTGGATAATCCGCAAGTTCATCGTAAAGCCCGAGGCTGTGGTAGAGAAGGTGAAGGCTTCAGAAGGCAAGCCGGTTCCCAAGTCCAAGTTCCAGCAGAGGCTGGAAGAGGCCCAGAGGATGCAGCAGCAGCAAATGCGCGCACAACAGAACAACAAGAAGAAATAATTGATAGAGAGTAATTTAAATAATCTTTGGAAGGAACTGCCGCCGGATGTCAAATTGGTGGCAGTTTCCAAATATTACCCTGCCGAAGCCATCAAAAGAGCCTACGACGCGGGCCAGAAGGTGTTTGCCGAGAGCCGCCCCCAGGACTTTGCCGCAAAGGTTGAGATCCTCCCCAAAGACATCGAATGGCACTTCATAGGCCACCTGCAGACCAACAAGCTCAAGCTGGTCCTTCCGTATGCCTCCCTGGTCCAGAGCGTGGATACCCGCCACCTGCTGGACGAGATTGAGAAATGGGGCAAGGCCAACGACCGCGTCACTGACATCCTTCTGGAAATTCACATAGGCGCGGAGCAGACAAAGCAGGGCTTTGCGGAGGAGGAGGCGCTCGAAATCCTTTTTGGCGCCGACAAGTTCCCTCACGTGCGCTTTCGCGGCCTTATGGCTATGGCCACCAACACTGACGACGAGAGCGTCATAGACGCTGACTTCGCCCGCATAGACACCTTCATGGCCTATGTCAAGGACCTTTTCCCTGAGTTGGAAGCATTTGACCAGCTTTCCATAGGAATGTCCGGAGACTATAAGATTGCCCTTCGCCACGGAGCTACAATGGTGCGTATTGGTACGGCCATATTCGCTGAATGACAACCACTAATTAAAACACTGATAATATGAAAAGGCTTTATGTAATCCTCTTGACTGCATTCCTGGCACTGCCAGCCTTTGCCCAGACTGCAAGGATCAAGATTGACACTGACCGCAAGATAGGGGAGATTGACAAGAACCTCTACAGCAATTTCACCGAGCACCTCGGCCGTTGCATCTACGGCGGACTTTACGACCCCGAGTCTTCACAGGCCGACGAAGCCGGCCTCCGCAAGGACGTACTCCAGGCCATCAGGGACCTTAACGTATCCATCACCCGCTATCCGGGAGGCAACTTCGTGTCCAACTATCACTGGCTGGACGGCGTAGGCCCCAACCGCAAGCCCCGCCTGGAACTTGCCTGGCAGAGGATGGAGAGCAACGAGTTCGGAACCGACGAATTCATGGACTTCGCCCGCAAGGTGGGCACCGAGCCCTATTTCGCCATCAACCTGGGAACAGGAACCATTGAGGAAGCCCAGTGGTGGGTGGAGTACTGCAATATCAAAGAAGGCCCTTACTACGCCGAACTACGCCGCAAATATGGCCACGACGAGCCCTACAACATCAAGTACTGGGGCCTTGGCAACGAGATGGACGGCGACTGGCAGATGGGCCAGCTCTCACCTATGGACTACGCCAAGAAAGCCCGCGAGGCCGCCAAGATCATGACCTATACCGATCCTACCATCAAGCTCATCGCATCGGGTTCTTCCAACTACACCCCGGGAGCCGATCCCGACGAGTGGAACCGCACCGTGCTTGATTACCTTGACGGATTTGTGGATTATATCGCCCTGCATATGTACGTAGGAAACGCCAACAACAATTACTACGATTTCCTGGCAACTCCTATCATCATGGACCAGCGCACTCAGCTTGTAAGGGGAATGATCCGCGAGTACAACAAGAGCGACCGTCCCATTAAGATAGCCTGGGACGAGTATAATGTATGGTACCGCGCACGCGATGACGCAAGCTCCGTGGGAATCCACGCCCTTGAGGAGCACTATAACCTCGAGGACGCTCTGGTAATCGCAGGCTTCCTCAACTGCTTCGTCCGCAATGCCGATATAGTTAAGATGGCCAATATGGCGCAGCTCGTGAACGTTATCGCCCCCATCTTCGTAGAGGACGACAAGATGTATCTCCAGACAATCTACTATCCACTTCAGCTGTTCGCCAACAATATGAAGGGAGAGGCCCTGGACGTATTCGTAGATTGCGACAAGTACGACACTTCACCCGACTTCTCTCTGGGACGCAACGAGGTCAACGCTTCTGTAAAGGACGTTCCTTATCTTGACGTAACCGCAGCCCTCGACGGCGACGAGCTTATCGTATGCGTCGTAAACCGCAACAAGGACAAGGCTATCGCCACCGACATCATCTGCCAGCAGGCCAAGTTCAGCGGCCCGGTAGAGGTTTACGAGATCAACGGACCTGACATCAAGGCCGAGAACACCGTAAGCACGACCACCGTGACCACCCAGAAGAAGGCCGACCTCAAGAACCCCGGCAACGCCAACCTCAGGTACTCCTTCCCGGCTCACTCCATCACAATGCTCAAGGGCAAAGTTAAATAACGGATATGACGCTTCGTATAAAGAAATTAATGCTGTCGGCAGCGGTGCTGCTGACAGCTTTTGCTAGTGCATACGCATACAACGACGGGCTTCCGCGCAGCACACCCGAGGCCGAAGGCGTGGACCCCCAGGCCATAGTTCAGTTCTTCTCGGACCTTGATCAGAGCGGCCTTGAGATCCACAGCATAATGATTCTCCGCCACGGAAAGGTGATTGCCGAGCACTGGTGGGCCCCTTACGGCCCTGAGTACACCCACGCTATGTACTCGTTTACAAAGACTATGACCCAGGCGGCCGTAGGCTTTGCCGTGCAGGAGGGCCTGCTCAAGGTAAGCGACAAGGTGACCTCATTCTTCCCGGACCTCCTGCCGAACGTAATCTCAGAGGACCTTGCAAACCTTACTGTAGAGCACCTGCTCACTATGTCCGTAGGCCATAAGTCAACCTCATACGCGGGGTCAGGACTTCCGCAGGTGAAGTCTTTCCTTGCGGCCGAGTTCGAGTTCCATCCGGGCACCCACTTCGCATACAATATCACCGCATCGCATATGCTGTCCAACATCATCACCCGCGTGACAGGCCTCTCAATCAGGGAGTACCTTGAGCCCAGACTCTTCGAGCCCCTGGGGATAAAGGACATTGCCTGGGAGATGGACGACGACGGCCACAATATGGGTAACGGCGGATCGCATCTGCGCACCTCCGATATGGCCAAGTTCTGCATCTTTATGATGAACAAGGGCAAGTACAACGGCAAGCAGCTGCTCAATTCAGAGTGGATAGAGACAGCCACAAGGCCGCACATCTACCAGAAAGACCCCAACGGCCCCGAGAAGGACGCTACCGATGACGGAGGCCAGGGATACGGCTACCAGTGCTGGATGGGCCGCTGCGGCTCCTACAGGGCCATCGGAGGAATGAACCAGGTTATGCTGGTGTTCCCCGACAAAGATTTCGCGGTTATTTCCACCGGCGTGGTACGCGACGAGACCGGCTTCAACAATATGGTTTACAAGATGCTTCCTGCCGTGGGCGACAAGAAGCTCAAGGCCTCCAAGATAAACCTGGAGCAGGCCATTTCCGGCTACGCCCTCAAGAAGCCTTTCGAGCCTTCAGTGGCTCAGGCCAAGGCCCAGACGCGCAAGTACCGTATGTTCCAGAACCAGTACGGAATAGAGAAGGTATGCTTCCGCTTCGATGCGGACGGCAACTGCCAGCTTACGCTGGAGACCGCCGCCAGCAACACCAACCTCGACTTCGGCCTTGGCGACTGGAAGATTCGCCAGACGGACCGCAAGATGGCGCTTGTGCGCTCTTCCTATCCCAACACCCAGGATGTAACGCCTTATTATTCAGCGGGAATATGCTCCTGGACGGCAAAGGACCAGCTGTCAGCCCAGTCCCTGTCGTTCTTCAACGCAGGCACTACCGAAAGCTTCCGCTTTACCTTTGACGGAGACAATTTGAAAATGGAACTTGTGGGCTCGACGTCCAACTCTTCCGTTACTCTTGAAGGAGTGAATTGTAAATAGATTCGGCTATAGCCTTTGAGGCGCCGGAGCCGCCCAGGGCAGAGCGGATGGCGGCGTAGTCCGCCAGCATCCGGCTGCGGCGCTCGCCGGGCGCTGAAATGGCCTGGATTTCAGCAACTACATTATCGCAGGTGAAGTCTTCTTGGATCAGTTCCTTGAAGACTTCCTTGTTCATAATAAGGTTGCCCAGGGAGATGTAGGAGATGTGGTCCATCACCCTGAACAGGTGCCTTGCCACAAAGGCGGTAATTGCCGAAGTGCTCCAGCAAACCACCTGCGGTGTGCCGATGAGAGCGGCCTCGAGCGAGGCTGTCCCGGAGTTTATGATGGCAGCCTGAGCGTATTTGAGGATATCGTAAGTACGGCCGAAAATGAGCTCAACATTGCTGCGCGAGCCTATGTATTGCGCATAGTCTTCCGCAGAGCGCGACGGGGCGCCCGCAATTACCATCTTGCATCCCAGCTTGTCAGCCACTTCCATGCAAATGGGCATCATACGCTTGATTTCGCCCTTGCGCGAGCCGGGCAGAAGGGCCACGTACGGAGTGTGGCTGGCAGGGGAGTAGCGGTGGCCGTCAACGGCGTCCAGAAGGGGATTGCCCTTGTAGATGAAGTCCACTCCGGCCTTCTGGAAATAGGGTATCTCGAAGGGGAAGACTATGTATAGCTTATCCACGTACTTCTTGAGCTTGCGGTTGCGGCCCTCGCGCGACGCCCAGGTCTTGGGCGCTATGTAGTAATACACCTTGAAGCCCTTTCCGTGGGCGAATTCCGCGATCTTGAAATTGAAACCCGGATAGTCTATGAGGATTACTACGTCGGGCTTCCAGGCCAGGATGTCGTTTTTGCAGAAGCGCAGGTTGCCCAGCAGCTTGCCGGCCTTGCCCAGGACGTCCGTGAGGCCCATTACCGCCGTATCGGCGTAATGGCGCACCGGACGCTCCCCGCAGGCCGCGCTCATAAGGTCTCCGCCCCAGAAGCGGAACTCCGCCCCCGGATCGCAGGCCACGAGGCCTTTTATGAGATTGCTTCCGTGAAGGTCGCCGGAAGCCTCGCCCGCTATGATGTAGTACTTCATATCATTGTCAGAGCAGCTCGTCAAGCTGCAGCGATCTGAGCCTTTCGCTTTCTTCTGCATCCATATTGAGGATGTTGTGGGCCACTATGGCAACGTAGCCGTCCTTGAGGAGGCGGTGGTCGCTGGTGTCGTCGTTGCCGGCGTTCTCAACGGGGTAACCCGTCATCATATAGAGTTCCTCTCCCTCTTCTGGCTCCTCCACATTGAAGATGCCCATATCCTGCAGGTAGATGCCCCTTTTCCTATAAATGTCAGGGTCGAAGGCCTGGTACTCCTCTTCCCAGTGGATGCTTCCCAGCCCGGCAACCTTTATGCCTTTGATATCGGCAAGTGAAGCCTTGGGGAAATTAATGTTGTAGAAAACCCCTTTCTTGCGGGGGTTGTTCTCCATAATCTTCCTGAAGATGCCGGGGAAGAGGGCCTTGATTGCGGTGAAGTCCCCCTCGGGGCTGAAGTCGTCCAGGGAGACGCCTATGCCCACGATGCCGTTGACGGCCGCTTCCTGCGCGGCGCCCAGCGTTCCGGAATATAGCGAGGCGGTGGCCGCGTTTGAGCCGTGGTTGATGCCGCACACCACCACGTCGGGGCGCTTGTCGCCAAGCAGGATGTTGTCTATCCCAAACTTTACGCAACTAGCCGGAGTACCGTCAAGGTACCAGCGGTCTGGCGCGATCTGCTTGACCGCTATGCGCTTGAATCCCAAAGAAATAGCCATTGACATACCGGACTGGTGGTACTTGGGGGCCACTACGGTAATGTCCCCGAAGGGGCGCATTATCTCAATCAGGGCCTCCAGTCCGCGTGCCTTGTAACCGTCGTCGTTGGTAATAAGTATTTTCATAGAAGATTTGTTTATGCAAATATATGAAATTAGTATATTTTTTTCTAATTTTGCGAGGATTTAGGGACGAGTCCCTTTAGTAGTGATAAACAATTATTATTCAATATTTTTTAACAAAATTTACATTTCAAAATGATTAAACTTGGTATTAACGGATTTGGCCGTATCGGCCGTATGGTTTTCCGTGCAGCAGTTGAGAATTTCCCCAATGATTTCGAGGTTGTAGGTATCAATGACCTTCTCGATCCTGAATATCTCGCATACATGCTCAAGTACGATTCAGTACACGGCAAGTTCGAGGGCGACGTAAAAGTTGAGGGCAACTACATGACCGTTAACGGAAAGAAGATTCGTCTCACCGCTGAGATGGATCCTGCAAACCTCAAGTGGGACGAGGTTGGAGCAGAGGTTGTAGTAGAATCTACAGGACTTTTCCTCACTGACGAGAAAGCACGCAAGCACATCGAGGCCGGTGCCAAGAAAGTCATCATGTCCGCTCCTTCAAAGGACGCTACCCCTATGTTCGTTTACGGTGTTAATGACAAGACATACGCTGGACAGGACATCATCTCCAACGCTTCCTGCACCACCAACTGCCTTGCTCCTCTTTCCAAGGTTCTTAACGACAACTTCGGCATCGTTCGCGGACTTATGACAACAGTTCACGCTGCTACCGCAACCCAGAAGACCGTTGACGGACCTTCCAAGAAGGACTGGAGAGGCGGCCGCGGAATCCTTGAGAACATCATCCCTTCTTCTACCGGAGCAGCAAAGGCTGTAGGTAAGGTTCTTCCTCAGCTCAACGGCAAACTTACCGGTATGTCACTCCGCGTTCCTACATCTGACGTTTCCTTCGTTGACCTTACCTGCGAGCTTGCAAAGCCCGTTGCTTACGAGGACATCTGCGCAGCTATGAAGGCCGCTTCCGAGGGTGAGCTCAAGGGAGTTCTCGGATACACCGACGAGTCTGTAGTTTCTACCGACTTCCGCACCGATCCCCGCACCTCCATCTTCGACGCAAAGGCCGGTATCCAGCTGGATCCTACCTTCGTAAAGGTTTGCGCCTGGTACGACAACGAGTGGGGTTACTCAAACAAGGTTCTCGAGATGGCAAAGGTCATCACAAAGTAATTTGAAACCACTTTATATCGGAGGGTGAGTTCTGCCTAGAGCCACCCTCCGTTATTATTAGAACAATACCATATGAAGAAAGTACTCTTTATCCTTGCCGCAGCGCTCTGCCTCAGCGCATCGCTGTATGCGCAGCAGGCCAGGATCGCCTGGCCGGACTACAAGTTCGAGACTGTAAAGGCCAACCCTATCACTTCAGTGAAGAACCAGGCCAGCAGCGGAACCTGCTGGGCTTTCTCCGCAATTGGATTCCTTGAGTCAGAGGTTATCCGCATCAACGGAATCAAGGACCAGGCTAAGTATCCTGACCTCTCCGAGTTCTTCGTGGTCAGCCACTCATACCTTGACAGGGCGGACAAGTACATCCGCCTGGACGGCAACCTCACCTTTGGTGCAGGCAGCGAGGCCGACGACGTGCTTCACGTTATCAGGGACTACGGTATCGTTCCCAACGCAGCCATGACCGGAATGAACTACGGAACCGAACTGCCCCGCCAGTCCGAGCTTGACGCCGTTCTCAAGGCCTATGTGGGCGCAGTGGTGCGCAACCCCAACAACACCCTTTCAACCGCCTGGAAGCGCGGTTTCAAGGCCATTCTGGACGAATATCTGGGCGCTTGGCCGGAGACCTTCACCGTTGACGGAAAGACCTACACTCCGGAGTCTTACCGCGACGCCCTCAAGATCAACCCGGACGACTACGTTTCCATTACTTCCTTCTCCCATCACCCGTTCTACACCCAGTTCGCAATTGAGATCTGCGACAACTGGCGCTGGGACAAGGCATACAACGTTCCAATCGACGAGCTTATGCAGGCCCTTGACGCAGCCCTCGAGGCCGGCTACACCGCCGCTTGGGGTGCTGACGTTTCCGATGCCGGATTCACCCGCGACGGCCTTGCAATATGGGTGGATGCACAGGCAACCGCTGCCGCCGGATCAGACCAGGCACACTGGGTGGGCGTTGACAACAGCAACCAGCCTGTCATCGTTCCCGTAGAGAAGAAGGTAACCCAGGAGACCCGCCAGATTGACTTCGACAACAAGACAATGACTGACGACCACGGAATGCAGATCTTTGGAATCGCAAAGGACCAGTGGGGCAACAAGTACTATATGGTCAAGAATTCCTGGGGCATCACCGGCAAATACGACGGAATCTGGTACGCATCCGAGGCCTACGTAAGGGCTCAGACCCTGGACCTTGTATTCCACAAGGATGCTGTCCCTGCAGCTATCAAGGCTAAACTTGGAATCAGGTAATGAGTCTGCGGAAGCATATTCCAAACATAATCACCTCCGTCAGCCTCCTTTGCGGGGCGGCGGGGGTTATTTTCGCTTTTTCTGGAAGGCTTGACAGGGCCTTCTACCTTATGCTGGCGGCGGCGGCCTGCGACTTCCTGGACGGCTTTGCCGCCCGTCTGCTTCAGGCTTATTCCAATATGGGCAAGGAGCTGGATTCGCTGGCGGACCTGGTGAGTTTCGGCGTTCTGCCGGCAATGATGCTGGTGAACCTGAAAGCGGCAGTGAGCTTCGGCTTTCCGCCCATAGCCTGGATCCCCGCGGTCCTTGTGCTCTTTACGGCTCTGCGCCTTGCCAGGTACAATACGGAAGAATCAGGGCCGCAGTACTTTGCCGGTTTGCCGGCGCCTTCTTGCGGACTGATCTGCGGCTCGCTGTGCTATTTCATTTCCTATGAGCCGGCATCATTCCTGTCCCTCTGGGTCCTTAACGACTGGTTCATCCCCGTGCTGACGGCGGTCCTATGCGCCCTTTTGGTGAGCAGGGTGCCAATGTTCAGCGCAAAGTTCTCCCTGAAGGACCCTGTGAGCGTAAACCGCAAGCGCATCGCCTTTGCGGTGGACCTTGTCCTGATAGTGGCCATAGTGGCCGCAACCGGGCTCAACTGGTCAATGGTGATCCTGCTGGGCCTTGTAACCTACGTAATTATGAATCTGATTCTGGCGGCGCTTAAGGTTTAGTCCTCGTCGTGGTCGTGGTGATGGTGGTGGTGATGAACCGCGCCGCATTCACGGTCTTCACATTCTGAACCTTCGAGTTCAGTTTCCAGAGTAGAATGGCTGATCCCCCTGTGGGTCAGCTCTTCTTTTACCGTCTCTACGATCTCGTGCATACGGGCTACGTCGCTTATCACCAGGTGGGCGGTGAGCGCGTTTTCCGTGGTGCTGATGGGCCAGATGTGCACGTGGTGCACGTCGCTTACGCCCTCGCACGCGCAGATGGCCTGGTTGATCTGGTCGGGGTCGATTTCTTCAGGCACGGCGTCAATGCTCATCCTGAGGCTTTCGGAAAGGAGTTTCCAGGTGCTCACCAAGATTACGGCTGCGATGATTAGGCTGACTATGGGGTCGATGATATTCCAGCCGGTAAGGGTGATGGCTATTCCGGAAATCACGACGCCAACTGAAACCAGAGTGTCGGCCAGCATATGCAGGAAGGCCCCGCGTGTGTTGATGTCGTGCTTGGAATTGCGCGACAGCAACCAAGCGGTGAGGCCGTTGATGATGATTCCCACGCCGGCGGTCCAGGATACTGCGGCGCCGTTTACGGCGGCGGCGTCCAGATTGGAGAATTTGTGGATACTTTCAATGATAATGGCGCCTACCGCCACCAGGAGTATTATGGCATTCAGCAGGGATATGAGAACGGAGCTTTTCTTATATCCATAGGTGTACCTCCTGGTGGAATGGCTGGTGGACAGCTTGAAGGCTATCATTGCCAACAGCAGGCTGAAAACATCGCCCAAGTTGTGACCTGCGTCCGAAATGAGACCCAGGGAATTGCTAAAGAAACCCATCGTAACCTCCACGGCTACGAACAATAAATTGAGGACGATGGAAAATATGTAAACACCGTTCAGCGACTCCAGCTGGTGGACGTGCGCGTGGTCGTGGTGATGATGATGTTCTGACATGGCTTTAAACAATTAACGGAAACAAAGGTAGGCTTGTTTCCGTTATCAGTCAATCACAATTTGTTGGGATATGCTTCCAACGCTTTCTCCAGGATGTGAAGGGCGCGCTTGAGTTTTGGAACCTCAAGCACGTAGGCCACCCTCACGTGCCGCTTGCCCAGACTCTTGTCAAGATAGAACGATGCGGCGGGGGTTACCATTACGGTTTCTCCATCGAGGCGGAACTCGGTGAGGAGCCATTTGGCAAAGGCCTCGGCATCATCGACGGGGAGTTCCGCGATGGTGTAGAAGGCTCCGTCCGGCTTTGGCGTGAACACGCCTGGGATCTTGTTGAGGCATTCAATGGCGCAGTCCCTGCGGGCTATGTACTCCTCCTTTGTCTGGTCAAAGTACTCCTGCGGGGCGTCAAGGGCGCCCAGCGCAGTGTACTGGCCCAGAACAGGAGGGCAGAGGCGCGCCTGCGCCAGCTTGACCACTGCGGCCATCACGTCTTTGTTATGGGATATGGTACATCCTATACGGCATCCGCACAGGTTGTAACGCTTTGATACGGAATCTACCAGGATGACGTTCTGCTCCAGTCCCTTGAGATTCATTGCGGAGTAGTGGGGCTCGTCTGTGTAGCAGAACTCGCGGTAAACCTCGTCGGAGATGAGGAAGAGGTTGTGCCTGCGGCAGAACTCTCCCAGGATTTCCATCTCCTGCTTTGAGTAAACCACGCCGGTGGGGTTGCCCGGATTGCTGATCATCAGGGCCTTGGTACGGGGTGTGAGGGCTTTCTCGAATTCCTCGATTCCCGGTACCCGGAAGCCTTCGCGGATGTTGGTGCGGACTACGTTCACGCCTACGCCGTACTTGAAGGCCAGGGTGTAGTAATTGGTGTAATAAGGCTCAATGAGGAGGATCTCGTCTCCGGGGTCGCAGGTGATCTGGATGGCGAATTCTACGCTCTCGCTGCCGGCTACGTTGATGACAATCTCATCAATTCCAACATCGATGCCTATTTTCTTGTAGTATTTCTCTATCATATCCCTGCGCAGTTCAATGAGGCCTGCGGAGTTGGTATAGGATACGTGATGGAGATTGATTGCCTTAATGGCATCCAGGGCGCAGTCAGGGGACTTGATGTCCGGGGCGCCTACGTTCAGGTGATACACTTTTACGCCGGAGGCCTTTGCGGCGTCGGCGAAGGGAACTAACTTTCTGATTGCGGAAGCAGGTAATTGCTGAGTCCTTGATGATATTTCAACCATATTACTATATGCTATTAAAAACAAAGATAATGGATTTTTATGTATCTTTGCATCTGTACTCAGCAATTTAAATGTTTAAAGTCAGCATCAAGCCTGAAGAAATGGAAAAACTGCCAATGGCAGGTTTCCAGGGTGAAATACAGGTGATAGATAAGAAGGGCCTGAAATATCTCAGGGCCCTGGATTACCTAAACAGGCAGCAGGTAATAGGTTTTGATACGGAGACCCGTCCCACCTTCTCCCCGACGCAGAAGAGCAACGGAGTGTCGCTGCTGCAGTTGTCTGGCCCTGACAAGGCTTTCCTTTTCAGGATCAAGTTGCTGGGAATGACTCCCAAGCTGTGCCGTCTCCTGGCCAATGAGAAGATTGCCAAGGTTGGCGCGGCTACTTCCGATGACGTCCGCGGCCTCCAAAGGTACTCAAAGTTCCATCCGGCCGCTTTCATCGACCTCCAGAAGATTGTGTGGGAGTACGGCATCAAGGACAAGAGCGTCAAGAAGATGGCGTGCATAATCCTGGGCTTCCGCATTTCCAAGACCCAGCAGCTTTCCAACTGGGAGGCGGAGACTCTGTCCGAAGCCCAGAAGCGCTATGCCGCCACTGACGCCTGGGTCTGCCGGGAGATGTATCTCAAGCTTCTGGCAAGTGAGAAGAATCCGCTTGATGCGGAGGAACTGATGCCGCCGCCACAGACTGCCCCTGAGGCCAATCCTGAGACAAATGGTAAGAATCATCCTAAAAAGAAATAGGGAAGAATCGCTGCTGCGTTTCCACCCCTGGGTCTTCTCCGGAGCCATCGCCCAAATCCAGGGCTCTCCGGCGGAAGGCGACGTCGTTGCCGTCTATGCCGCCGACGGCTCTTTCCTGGCCATCGGGCACTACCAGATAGGCTCTATCGCCGTACGTGTCCTCAGTTTTGAGTATGACACCCTTCCGGCAGATTTCTGGGAGACTTCGCTTCGTCGTGCTCTTTCTGTGCGAGTTGCTGCTGGGTTGGCGCTCCGGACAGAGATGTCTGTTGGAAAGTGCCACAAAGCAGGCTCCGCCGAAAGCACTTTCCAACAGACATCTCTGTCCTCCGACAGTACCGACAAAGCTGGTTACGCCGCTTGTCATTCTGAGCGGAGCGAAGAATCTAGATCCTTCGGCAAGCCTCAGGATGACAAAGAGCCTCAGGATGACAAAGAGCCTCAGGATGACAAAGAGCCTCAGGATGACAGGACTGGCAAAGAGGTGACCAATTGCTACAGGCTGGTGCACGGGGAGGGAGATAATCTGCCGGGGCTGATCATTGATTATTATGACGGGGTGTGCGTGATGCAGGCGCATTCGGTGGGGATGTTCCGGGCAAAGAAGCAGATTTGCGATGCGCTGAAAGCGGTGTATGGCGATGCCCTGAAGGCAGTGTACGACAAGAGTTCCGGGACGGCGCCGTTCAAGGCGGGGCTGGAACTCGTGGACGGTTATCTTTACAAGGCTCAGGGCTTCGAGGACCAGAGCCAGGTGGTGCTGGAGAACGGGCATAAGTTCATCGTCAACTGGACGGAAGGGCAGAAGACAGGATTCTTCCTGGATCAGAGGGAGAACAGGGCCCTGGTGGGCAGGATGGCCGCCGGAAGGCGCGTGCTGAACCTGTTCTGCTATACCGGAGGATTCTCCATTTACGCGCTGGCCGGCGGCGCCCTTCACGTGGATTCTGTGGACAGTTCGGCCCGTGCGCTGGCGCTGGTGGACAGGAACGTGGAGCTGAATGGCTTCGATGCCTCCATGAACGAGAGTTTCTGCACGGACGCCATAGAGTTCCTGCGCAATTCGCCGCAGGATAAATACGATCTGATAATTGTGGATCCGCCGGCTTTTGCCAAGCACCGCGGAGCCCTGGGGAATGCCCTCAGGGCATACCAGAGGCTCAACGCGGCCGCTATCGCCAAGGTGGCGCCCGGCGGGCTGGTGTTCTGCTTCAGCTGCTCGCAGGTGGTTACCAAAGAGGACTTTGCGCTGGCGGTGTTCTCAGCCGCGGCGCAGACAGGCCGGCGCGTCCGTATCCTTGACCGGCTCAACCAGCCGGCAGACCATGCAGTCAATATCTATCATCCGGAAGGGGAGTATCTGAAGGGGCTTCTGCTTTACGTGGAATAGCCGTGCTTCCGGAGAAGTTCACATATCCGTTCTGCTATGTCCCGCACCCGCTTATCCGGGAGGCGGCGGCTGCGCTCATTGAGCGCATTGACGCCTCCGATTACCTGCGGGGGCTGTTCTCTGAAGGCAAGATGATGGGCGCCCTGCTGGTGCAGGATGCCGCCGGGAGCACCCAGGTGCTCTACGGCTTTTCCGGCGTGGCCGGAGGCAGCGCCCTGGTGGAGGGTTTCGTTCCACCTATCTTTGACCTGACGGAGCCGGGAGGGTATTACCGCGCCGTCGAGGCCAGGATTACTGATATCAATGAACGGCTTGAATCGCTCCGGACAGAGGCGTCTGTTGAAAATTGCCTCAAAGCAGGCTCCGCCGCTTGTCATTCTGAGCGAAGCGAAGAATCTAGATCCTTCGGCAAGCCTCAGGATGACAATGAGCCTCAGGATGACAATGAGCCTCAGGATGACAATGAGCCTCAGGATGACAATGAGCCTAAGGGGGATATCTGCGAGGCGCTGGAGCGGGAGCGGCACGCATTGTCGGTGGAGCTGCAGGACTGGATATTCGAACATTATATGGTATCCAACGCACTGGGGGAGACCATTTCCATAAAGGAGGTTTTCGCACGCCGAGGCCTGGTGCCGCCGGGTGGAACGGGGGACTGCGCAGCGCCAAAGCTGCTCCAGTATGCTTACTCGCACGGATTGAAGCCGCTGGCGATGGGGGAGTTCTGGTACGGAGCATCCCCGCGCCGAGAAGTCCGCGCGCAGGGGCGCTTCTACCCCTCCTGCACCGGCAAGTGCGGCCCGCTCCTGGAGTTCATGCTCCAAGGGTTGGATGTCGAAGAAAACCCTCTGAACAAGCTCTGCTCGCGCGAGCCCCGCATAGTCTTCCAGGACGATCATATCATTGTGGCGGAAAAGCCCTCCGGGATGCTCGCAGCCCCGGGGCGCTACGTATCGCATTCCATGGTCAGCGCCCTGGAGAAACTGACCGGGGCGGAGGTCTTCTCCTGCCATAGGCTGGATATGGACACATCAGGCCTGATGGTCTTTGCCAGGAGCGCCGCCGGGCAGGCCGCACTCCACCGTCAGTTCGCGGATGGGGAAGTGCGCAAGCGCTACCAGGCGCGCCTCCAGCCCGGCCGCGAACTTCCGGCAGACCAGGGCGAGATCAGCATCCCGCTGTCGCCGGATTACTACGACCGTCCCCGCCAGATGGCGGATTGGGAGTCCGGCAAGCCGGCGCTTACGCGCTATCGGGTGCTCCGTCACAGGCGTGACGGCAGCACCGACATCGAGTTCGAGCCGCTCACGGGCCGGACCCATCAGCTCCGCGTCCACGCTGCCCACGCTTTGGGCCTGGGCCGCCCCATCGCCGGTGACCGGCTCTACGGCGGCGATCCCTCCACGCTGGACGCTCCGCTCGCCCTCCACGCCTCGCGCCTGGAATTCCGTCACCCTGTGACGGGTGAGCCGCTCCTCTTTGAATCCCCCTTAAAATAAATTTGCAATTAGATCAAAATCCCTTATATTTGCAGTCCCAACGGTGCGTTGGCCGAGTGGCTAGGCGCAGGTCTGCAAAACCTGTCACAGTGGTTCGATTCCGCTACGCACCTCATAAATGTCCTGGAGCTAATCCCCCCAGGGCATTTTTCGTTTTCATCGTGGTATGCTCTTTGGAAATATGTATATTTGCCAGGTAATTAGGAATTAACACATTATTCAGAATATGAAAAAGTATTTTATATCACTTTGCCTAGCGTGCGTGACGCTGTTCTCTTTTGCCCAGAATTCCGCACTGCGCCAGAGGCTTGAAATTGTAGAACTTGAAATTAATGACGGCGAAACCCAGCTGGAGGTTCTCCAGATGGAAGACAACGGCCGGTATTACCTTTCAGTAGGACATCTTGGGATTGGTGACGATATCATCCAGTTCCAGGTGGATCCCGTTTTTGAGCTGTTCATCCCCCTCGGGGAAACCCTCGCAGAATCTATGGTTACCCTCAACCAGTTGAAAGAACACCTTAAACAGCCGGCAGGCCAGACCATTGAGGTTCAGGGATGCCTGAGCCTGGCGTATCCCAACGACCAATGGGAAACGGTAAAGGTGACCACCAGGCAGTTCCTGTTCACCAAAATGCTGGAATTCAGCCTGGAGAGGGACGGTTATATCCGCGCTGTCCATATCAGGAGGAGCGATTTCAACGGCCTGGTAAATTCTGCCGGGTTCTACCAGAAACTTCACCCTAACGAGAAATAGTCCGTGGGGTATAACCTGGCCGGGAGGCAGTAGGAACGGCGCTAGCGGGATTCGAGGTTGAGGAGGTAGGATTTGTTGGGGAGGCCGGAGGCGTAGCCGGTCAGGCGGCCGCCGGCGCCCACTACACGGTGGCAGGGTATGATCAGGGAGACGGGGTTGTGACCGACGGCGGAGCCGACGGCACGGGCCAGGGTCCGGCAGGACGGCCCGGAGTCCGTAGCGGAGCCGGTGCTTAACCGTGCGGCAATTTCCCCATAGGTCACCGTGCAGCCGTATGGAATGGTCCTGAGGACATCCCAGACTGCCTTGCGGAAAGGAGACCCAATCAGGTGCAGAGGGGGAGTGAAGTCCGGTTCCCGGCCGCTGAAATAGATGTCCAGCCATTGGCGGGCCAGGTCAAAGACCGGCAGGTCTGCCTCCTGGAATCCGGCTGAAAGGGTGGAGCCAAAGTGCTTCTGGCCATCGAACCATAAGCCGGTAAGTGCCTCTCCGTCGCTGGAGAGGGTGATCCCGCCTAGCGGGGAAGCGTAATGCTGAACGTAATCCATCCGTGCAAATATATCTAAATACCGGCCTACCTGCAAAAGATTATGGTTACCTTTGCCTGTACAGATCAGAGGGTCATATATGAAACGGCTTTGCAAATGGATATCGGATTATCTGGGAGTGCTGGTGCTGCTGTCAGCGGTGTCGGCGCTGCTGTGGCCGGAGGCGATAGGGCGGCTTAAGCCCACGCTCATCAATCCGTTGCTCGGGGTGATTATGTTCGGGATGGGCCTGACGCTCAGGGCGGAGGATTTCCGCGTGGTGTTCAGCCGCCCGCGGGACGTACTCATCGGCTGCCTGGCGCAGTTCACCGTAATGCCGCTCCTGGCCTTCGCGCTTTCGCGTATATTCTCACTTGACGATGCCCTGACCGTGGGCGTCATCCTTGTAGGATGCTGCCCGGGCGGCACGGCATCCAACGTCATCACCTACCTGGCCAAGGGAGACCTGGCCTTGTCCGTGGGGATGACGGCCACGTCCACCCTCCTGGCCCCGGTGCTGACCCCGCTCCTGGTATGGCTCTTTGCGGGTGAGACCGTAGATGTCAACGTGTGGGGAATGCTCCTGAGCATACTGTGGGTGGTGATACTGCCAATCGCGCTGGGACTGTTGGTGAAGCGCCTGTGGCCCAAGGCCACTGACCGCGCCACCAGCTATCTGCCTGCACTCTCCTCAGTGGCCATCTGCCTTATAGTGATGATAGTCATCGCCGCCAACGCCCACAAGCTTCTTTCAGGAGGCCTTGTCATTGTCCTGGTAGTGATCCTCCACAATGTCTGCGGCCTTGCCATCGGCTATCTGATAGGATATCTCCTCAAGCTGACGCCGGCAAAGCGTCGTGCCATCAGCGTGGAGGTTGGTATGCAGAACAGCGGCCTTGCCTCTTCGCTGGCCACACTCCACTTTGCCGCCTACCCGATGGCAACCATCCCCGGTGCCGTCTTCAGCGTCTGGCACAACATCAGCGGTGCCATCGTGGCCCGCCTTTATGGTCGGAAATGACGTAGAGTGCTATCCCAGACCTAAAGCTGAAAGGACTGTTTTATGAGATTCTGAGAAAGAGGCGGGGGCGCAGGTACCGTTGCCGGAATTGGTGCAGGGAATGGTGTGGAAGTCGTCCAGAATCTCCATATATTTGCGGTAAGGAAGCGCTTTCCCTGACGAGTACCTGAGCCAGGTGTTCAGCAACAGGCCTATGTACTGCAGTACCAGCATCCCAAAACTGAGACTGTGCGTCACCGGCATCTTCACGGGGAACTCCATCAGGGACAGGAACTGGCGCAGGAATTTCTCCTGGTCATATTTCAGGCTGTAGATGGAAACTGCCTCCAGCGGTCCAATGTCCAGTCCGGAAGTGATGTTGGCATAGAAACCGGATGCCGCCCTGGATATTACAATCCTGTTCTTGTCCGGGGAGAAATCCACAACCGTCTGCCTTTCCCTGTCATACACCGTATTGAAGAAGAAGAAATCCTGGCGGAGTTTCTTCCTGTCGCTTATGGTAACGCCGTATTCCTTTATTTCCTTCAGGGCGTCAAACTGGGATGCTATGCCGGCATCTATCTGCGCCAGCTCCGCCGCACGGCGTTCCGGATTGAAGAAAAGATTGAGCCTGAGCCCTTTATCGTCAAGTTTGTACTGGCGGTACCAGCGGCGTGATTCCGCGTGGTAGCGCATTCCGGCGGGGTGGGAGCGGAACCGGCCGAAGGCCTCAATGCGCTCCATCACCGCCGGCTGCTTCACGTCCACGCACATCACCAGCGGTCCCTTGCCATAATACGGTTCCAGTCCCTGCAGGGAGTCGTACCCGCGGTCAGTCACAACCGCTATGCCTCCCAGCCCGGTCTTTTCCAGTTCGGACCAGAATATCTCAAGGCCCCTTGCGTCCGAAACCGCTTCCGGAAACGAAGAGCATGCCACTGGAATATGGCTGTCAAGCGAATACGCAACCGCCTGCACCGTGGTGTGGAAATGGATGCGTTCCGTCTTCTGCCCCCATCGGCGGTCAGATACCAGAGAGCCCATAGAATGCCTTAACACGGAATCCACCGCACAAAGCCTCTCTTTGGCGTACCTTTCCTTGCGCAGATCCATAAACTTATGTACCGATGCCCGGCTGACAGCAGCCAGCGACTGTACCATCTCCTCCAGAGGCCTTTCTGAAGGGACCTTTGTGGCTTCCTGCCACCTGCCGAAACGCTGGAATGACAACCCTGTCAGGAAAGGGAAGTAGGCCAGCGTCAGAAGGTCATCGGCCAAAGGCCCGAAGGCCTCTTCCAAGTCCTCCCTCAGCGCGAATTTCTCCCCGATGCGCTCCAGCAGCCAAACGGCGCCGAACGCCTTGCCCGCATCCCCTTCACGGAAGGGGAGAGCGTGCGCGGCGCTGCCTTCAATTGCGGAGAGGTCCCAGCCTTCCGGAAAAATCAGGCTCCGCCTGACCTCTTCCGGCGCCTGGAAGAACCGCTTCCCCGGGATGAACCGCAACTCATCCGTAACCGTTCCCCAATGCTCCACGCGGTACTTCCTGTTGCCATCCTTGTCAATGGTATATGGGTGCGTGGCTGCGTACGTATGTCCTCCGTTCCTGTGGACAGAAACCCTGTAGATGCTGTCCGGGCGTGATTTCCTGGCCATTATAAATAATACAATTAGATGTTTGACGTCAAAGTGCCGCTAACTGCGAATTTACCTCTAATTATTTGAAAAACATACTATTATGGCAAATAATTAATTATACATTTTTGCCTTTATGTGCAAAATAACCGTTAATGCGCCATTATCGGGGTATATTTGTATGATTAATCATACAAGGAATGACAAACAAATTAAGGCTTGCGGCTGCCATACTCTTAGCCGCTACAGTTTCAACCGCCAGCCTCTACGCTGACAATGATACACAGGAAAGGACAGACACCCTTGCGGCTTCCGTCGTTACCGGGACCCGTCTCTCCGTGCTCAGGGACGCTCTCCCGGCACCTGTATCCATCGTAGGACGCGCAGCCATCGCCCTCAGCGATGAAAATGCGGTTATGACCTCCGTAATGGAGCAGGTTCCCGGCCTGTTCGTCACCTCCCGCGGAGTAACCGGATACGGCGTCTCCGGAGGAGCTGCCGGAGCCATCTCCCTCCGCGGTTTCGCCGCCGGGGCCGGCCGCGTGATCATCCTCATTGACGGCCATCCGCAGTTCGAATCCATCTACGGCCATCCGGTTGCGGACGAGTATATGGCAACCGGCGCCCAGAGGGTTGAGGTGTCCAGGGGCGCCGCTTCTGTGCTTTACGGCTCAAACGCTATGGGAGGTGCCATCAACATCATAACCCTGAAGCCTACAACAGATGGCAACCATCTGGATTTCAAGGAGATGATTGGCTCTTACGGAACATACAGGATCAATTTCTCGGACAATTACAAGAAAGGCCGTTTCACCTCTTCCGTTACAGTTGGCCACGACAGCACCAACGGACACAGGGACAACTCCGCTTTCCGTTCCACAAACGGAATGGTCAACCTTGGATATCAGCTGAGCGATGCCTGGAAGGCCGGAGCAAGGGTAAGCCTGATGAACGCCTATTCAGAGAATCCCGGCACCGTTGACGCTCCTATGTTTGACGCCTGGTCCGACATCATCCGCGGAATGGGAACCCTTTCCCTGGAGAACAAATATGAGAAAACCTCCGGTAACGTCGATCTCTATTTCAACTACGGAGACCACACCATTAACGACGGCCACACCGCCGCCAATGCTCCCCAGTTATATATGTTCCACGGAACAGATTTCACCGCCGGACTTTCCGCCTATCAGATTGTGAATATCTTTACCGGAAACTCCCTGACCGTTGGAACGGACGTGATCTACTACGGAGGAAATGCGTACCGCAACCCTGTTACCGAGATCTATGCTGACCATAAAAGGCTGAACGAGGAAGCTGTGTATGTATTTGACCAGCAGACCATTGGCAAGTTTATGTTCAATGCCGGAATCCGTTTCGACTACCACAGCGCGTATGGCGCAGAGTGGATTCCCCAGTTTGGCGTATCCTTTATGCCGGCTTCACACACCACCATCAAGGCATCGGCCTCAAAGGGCTTCAGGATGCCAAATATGCGCGAGCTCTATATGTATGCTTCCGCCAATGCCGAGCTCCTTCCGGAGGAGGCCTGGAGCTATGACCTCACACTGGGCAACCACTTCTTTGACGGGGCTCTGAATACCGAACTGAGCGTGTTCTATACCAAGGGTACCAATATCATCGAGGTGGTCCGTGAGAACGGACGTCCGCAAAACCGCAACGTGGGCGCTTTTGCCAACAAGGGCGTAGAGTTTGCCGCAGACTGGCGCATTGCTCCTTCGCTGGCATTCAACGCCAACTACAGCTATCTGCATATGGACACCATCTATACCGGAGCCCCTGTACACAAGGCATACGCCGGCCTCGACTGGACCCCCGGACGCTTTGGCGCCAGCGTGGGCGCGATGGCCATCAGGGACCTGTATCTGTCCACCGGAGACAATGCCGTCAAGAGCAATTACGTAGATCTGAAGGCCCGTGTAAGCTATCAGGTAAATGACTGGCTGCAGCTGTTCGTACGCGGACTGAACCTCCTGAACAAGGACTACCAGACAATGCTTGGATACCCCGAGCCCGGCATTACCATACTGGGAGGCGTTTCAATCTCAAATTAAGGGAAAGACAATCAGGCTAGAAATGCCTGAATCCTATAAAATCCTGGCTGGATCCTTCCCAGACCAGGTTTTTTTCTTCTGTTACGGTACCTATTGCATAGTACTCCACTGGAGGCTCCGTGCCGGGGGCCATTGTGAAGAGGAGTTCGTAGTCCTCGCCGCCGGTGAGGGCCAGGGTGGTGGCGTCCCAGCCCTGCCGGGCGCACACCTGGCGCATCCCGGCGGAAAGAGGCAGCTTCTCCGTCCGTACCACGGCGCCAACGTCCGAGGCCTTTAGGATATGCCGCAAATCCGAAGCGACGCCGTCCGATATGTCCATCATTGCGTGGACGCCGGGGGTGGCGGCCAGGGCCTGGCCCTCGCAGATGCGAGGCACCGGCCTGTAGTGCCGCTGCACCAGCGCCTCCGCCGCCTCCGAGCCGCGTGCGCCCTGTAGGATGACCTGCAGGCCTGCGGCGGAGTCGCCAAGCGGGCCGGTCACGCAGATCAGGTCTCCGGGAACGGCAAAGCTGCGCTGGCGTGACCGGCCGCTTTGGCACTGTCCCACCACGGTGACGTTTATGGCTATGCCGTCCTGCGAGGTGGTGGTGTCACCGCCCAGCAGGGGAGCGCCGCAGTACTGCGAGCACTCCTTGTAGCCGGCCAGGAAGGCGTCCATCCAGTCGCTGTCCAGGCCTGCAGGCAGGCCCAGCGACAGGAACGACCCCACGGGCCGGCCGCCCATCGCGGCTATGTCGCTGAAGTTCACGGCGGCGCTCTTCCAGCCCAGCAGGCGGGCGGGGATGTCGCCCCTGAGGAAGTGGGTGCCTTCCAGGAGCATATCGGTGCTCACCAGGGTCTCCATCCCGCCGGCCTGCGGCAGTACGGCGCAGTCGTCCCCTATGCCAAGGACTCCGTCCGGCATAGGGCCCCCCAGCGCCTCCTTGATGCGCTCTATGAGGCCGAATTCTCCCAGTTCCTTTAAATCCATACAAAACAAAGATACTCTCTTTTGCTGATTATTAAAAAATAATTATATTTGAGCATATTGCTAACTATGCGTATTTCAAGAAACTAACAACTAATCCTGTATATAAAATGCTAAAGAAATCCCGTATAGCTTTGGCTGCCATCTTTTTCATCGCAATTTCCCTGCTGTTCCTTGGAATCAGCGGAGAATTGACCAAATGGTTCGGATGGATGCCAAAGTTCCAGTTCCTTCCTGCAGTGCTGGCCGTAAATGTGGGCGTGATAGTACTCCTTGTGCTGGTAGCCCTCCTGTTCGGCCGTTGTTACTGCTCAATCGTATGCCCTATGGGCGTATATCAGGACATCGTGTCCTGGCTCAGCGGCAAGCGCAAAGGCAAAAAGATGCGTTTCTCCTATAAGAAAGAAATCAAATGGCTCCGCTATGGGATCTGGGTTCTCTTTGTAGTGGCCCTCATAGCCGGCATCCAGGTGTTCGTAGCCCTTCTGGCACCGTACAGCGCCTACGGAAGGATGCTCCGCACCCTTGTAGCCCCGGCTTCCACCGGAACCATCATCATTGCTATAGTTACCTTCCTTGTTGTCACAATCCTTGCCTGGATTGGCGGCCGCACATATTGCAACACCGTGTGCCCTGTGGGAACGACGCTCAGCTTCTTCTCCCGCTTCGCAATGTTCCGCCCCATCATTGATGCTGACAAGTGCAAAGGCTGCCGCGCCTGCGAGAAGCAGTGCAAGGCTTCCTGCATTGACATAGCCAACAAGAAGATTGACTACAGCCGCTGCGTTGACTGCTTCAACTGCGTCGAGAACTGCAAGTTCGGTGCCCTCACCTACGGCAAGGCCTGGGGAAAGGCCGCCAAGTGTCATTCTGAGCAAAGCGAAGAATCTAGATCCTTCGGCAAGCCTCAGGATGACATTAACAAGCCTCAGGATGACATTAACAAGTCTCAGGATGACATTAACAAGGTTCAGGATGACATCAACGAGGGCCGCCGCGCGTTCATAGCGTCTTCGGCTATCGCCGTGACGGCCGCTACGCTGGGCGCCCAGGAGAAGAAACTTGACGGCGGTCTGGCGGAGATCATAGACAAGCAGGCTCCGGAGCGCACCGCCCCCCTGACCCCTTTCGGGTCTGACAGCATCAAGGACTTCTATCGCCATTGCACCGCCTGCCAGCTATGCGTGGCCAACTGCCCTAACCACGTGCTGCGTCCTTCCACGGACCTCGAGCACTTCATGCAGCCGGTTATGAGCTATGAGAACGGCTATTGCCGTCCAGAGTGCACCAAGTGCTCGCAGGTATGTCCTGCGGGCGCAATCAAGCCCATCACCCCCCAGGAGAAGACCCAGTTCCACATTGGTACCGCCACCGTTGACCGCAGCCTCTGCGTTGTGGAGCGTGACGGCGTAACCTGCGGAAACTGCGCCCGCCACTGCCCTGTAGGCGCCATAATGATGGTACGCAAAGACCCTCAGGACAGGCGTTCTCCAATGATCCCTTCAGTGGACGAGGCCAAGTGCATAGGTTGCGGCGCCTGCGAGAACCTCTGCCCTTCACGCCCGTTCAGCGCAATCCACGTAAACGGACTTCAGGTACACATTAAAGACTAGAAAGAGCAATGGAAGACAAGAAAAACATAAGCAGAAGAGATTTCATGAAGGTGGCCGGAGCCGGCGCACTGGCTGTTGGAGCAGCCGCCTGCGCGCCCAAGGGCAAGGCCCCTGTGGTAACCGCATCGGCCCACCAGACCGGTGACGGCGAAATGGAATACCACATCAACAACAGGAACGGAGACAAAGTCTCCCTGCTTGGATACGGTTGTATGCGCTGGCAGATGAAACGGGACGAATCCACCGGCCGCCAGATAATTGACCAGGATTCCGTAAACGCCTTGGTATCCAGGGCTATGGAAGGGGGAGTGAACTACTATGACACCTCACCCGCATATCTCCAGGGACAGAGCGAAAAGGCCGCCGGTATAGCCCTCAGCCGCTATCCGCGCAAGTCATACTACATTGCAACCAAGCTTTCCAACTTCAACAACGCCACTCCGGAGGCATCAAAGGAAATGTACTTTGATTCCTTTGACCAGCTGCAGACGGATTACTTTGACTATTACCTGATGCACAGCATCGGAAGCGGTGGATACAGGGCTTTCAGCCAGCGCTATGTAGATAACGGGATGATGGACTTCCTGCTCAAGGAGCGCGAGGCCGGACGCATTCGCAATATGGGCTTCTCCTTCCACGGAAGGCAGGACGAGTTTGACGAGCTCATCAAGACGAACGACCAGTATCACTGGGATTTTGTCCAGATTGAGATGAACTACATAGACTGGCGTCACGCAAACGCCAGCAACACCAATGCGGAGTACCTGTACGAACAGCTTGACAAGCTCGAGCTCCCTATAACCGTTATGGAGCCGCTCCTTGGAGGACGCCTTTCCACCGTTCCTGAGAACGTTGCAAAGAGGTTCAAGGAGCGTGACCCGGACGCCTCAATCCCGTCCTGGGCATTCCGTTTCGTGGGATCCCATCCGCGCGTGCTCACCGCCCTCAGCGGTATGACATATATGGAGCACCTTGAGGACAACCTCAAGACTTTCCGCGGATTCCATCCTATGACGGAAGAAGAGCTTGAGTTTATGAACGAGCAGGCTGTCCTGTACTCTGAGTTCCCTATGATCAACTGTACCGGCTGCAAGTACTGTATGCCTTGCCCTTACGGAATCAACATTCCGGAGATCTTCGCATTCTACAACAAGTGCGTTACGGAGGAGAAATACCCTCAGAGCAGGGAACAGGACAACTACAGGAAGCTTCGCAAGGAGTATCTGCGCAACTATGACAAGGCAATCCCTACGCTCCGCCAGGCAGACCACTGTATCGCCTGCCGCCAGTGTATGCCGCATTGCCCCCAGAGCATCCAGATCCCCAACGAACTCCAGCGCATAGACCACTACGTAGAATCCCTCAAGCAGGACACTTTGTAGTTATCAACCTTTCAGGTAGGCCTGGCGCTCGGCCTCCGGGAAACGCTCTATGGCGTAGCGGAGGGCGGTGCGGGGCATAGAACGGAAGCGGGACTCAAGGAAGGCCGTCAAGGCCGCCTTGTCCCGCTTTCCGGCTTCCCTGAGCAGCCAGCCCACGGCCTTCTGGATGAGGTCGTGAGGGTGGTGAAGGAGGATGTCGGCAATTGCAAAGGTGTCGTCCAGCTGGCCGTGGCGGACAAATGTCATAGTGCTGACAATGCCGATGCGCTGCTCCCAGATGGTTTTACCGTTTCGGGCAAAGTCATAGAGCAGGGTGCGGTCCTTGTCAAGGAGCCATTCACCAAGGAGCGGGTAGCAGGACAGATCCACCAGGTCCCAGTTGTTTATGCGGTCCGTGTGGGATAGGTAGAAGTCTATGCAGCGGCGCTGCAGCGCAGGGTCCTTCTTCGCGTGAGCGAAGATCTGGACCAGCGCCAGCAGCGCGGCAAGCCGCAGCTCGTGATACTCGCTGGCAATGCACTCTTCCAGTTCCTGGAAGCTTGTGCCTTGCCAGCACCGTTTCACTATGCTGCGCGTCACCGGCACCTTGATTCCCAGGAATTTGTCGCCGAAGCCGTACTCTCCGGGCCCGGTCTTGAAAAACCTTGACAGTCCCGGCACCTGGGCCGGATCCGCCGCCGCAAATATTGCGCTCTTCAAATTCTCCATATTGCAAAAATAGGTATATTTGTGATATGAAACCGATCAAACTTATAACTAAGATTATCCTGGCGGCCGCGCTTACAGTTGCCGCAGCCGCGTGCGGGCAGCGCAAAGCCTCACAGGAGGCTTCGCCGGAGCCCGCTCCGCAGCCCGCCACGGCAGACCTCTGCCTTGCCGCCGCAGATAAATATCTCGCAGAAGAAATAGGCTCCAACTACCCGGAGGCCCAATACTGCATCACCTACAGCAACTACACCTATGTGGATGAATCCAATCCGGAAGACATCCAGATGCTTGGAGACTTCTGGGTAGAAAAATACAACCTACAGGCAGATACTCTGATGTTTATCGCCGGAGGCAACCATCCCGGCAAGTTGCACCTGTCCAAAGACTCCCAGGGCAACTATCAGGTCGATGCCTTTGATGCCGTTGAGGACGGATCCAACTTCATTCCCAGCGTAAACAGAATCTTCGGACGCAAGTCAAAGGAATTCATGGATCTCTACGGCAACAGTCCCCAGAAGCAGGAAATCCGCCGCAAGGCCGTATTCAAATACGTGCGCTCAAACGGCATTTCCGCCAAGTACTACAAGGACTACGGATGGCCGGCCCAGCACATCCATTAATCCGCAGATAACCGCCTATGATCTTCAATAAATCCAACTCCCGCTCCGTAAAGAGGGTTGCCGAGATGGAGGAGAGATTCGACTCCCTGCAGCAGTCCGTCCGCGCCCTTGAAGACGCCCTGAACCTGTCCCAGGACTTCCGGGACAACTACAAGGCTCTCAAAAAGTATATGGATTCCGGCAAATGGCTGAAAGACTATGAGGTGGACGAAAAAGGCGGGCTCCCGCAGGACCTCAAGAGGGGAGTCCTTTCCCAGGACGGGCTCTATGACCTCCTCCAGGACGCCTCAGGCCTCATAGACTCCCTTAGAGACCTCACCAGACGCTGATCAGATAAGTATCCTGGTACTTTCCCGGTATTCCGCATATCCCGGCTTGTTCCTCATCTGGCGCTTCTCCATCATAGGGATGCTTATGAACAGGAACAGGGCCGTCATTGCCACCGGTGCCAGCACCAGCAGGTCAACTCCGAACACAGAAGCATACATCACCCCCCAAAACAAAGCCACGGCATATATCAAAGCCACGATGGTAATGCAGGCCCCTCTGGAATACTTAGCTTTCATAATCGTTGTCACACATTTCTTCAAATCAAAATTATTAATTTATTTTCGTTATTCATACAAGATAATTGCTTAACTTTGAAAACTGAACAAACGTGTACTTACAGCAAATTCACCATATTTTATATCAATGAAAAAGTATTCAATTCTCGCTCTCATCGTATCCGTAGTAATGATGAGCGCTTGCGGCCCCAAGGATCCGGGCCTCAAGGACGCGTACAAGAAGTATTTCAAGATTGGAGTTGCCGTAACCGAGCGTAACGTAGCTGACTCCCTCATCGCATCCATCATCCTCAAGGAGTACAACAGCATCACCGCTGAGAACTGTATGAAACCCGGCGAGCTCCATCCCGAAGCCGGCGTATGGAACTTTGAAAAGGCCGATATCATTGCAAACTTCTGCCGCGAGCACGGCATCAAGATGCGTGGCCATAACCTTGTATGGCATAGCCAGTTCGCTTCCTGGATGTTCACAAAACACGACGAGAACGGCAACCCTGTGGTCGAGCTTGACGAAAAGGGCGACACCGTATGGGTAGAAAGGCCCGCATTCGGCCGTTTCCGCCCGGGCGGACAGCGTCCCGCAGGCGGCCCCGGCGGAGCCCCCCAGATGGAAATGACCAAGGTTCCCAAGTACGTGGCAGCCAGCAAGCAGGAGTTCTACGACTCCCTCAAGGTTCATATCCAGACCGTTGTCAACCGCTACAAGGACGTCATCTACTGCTGGGACGTAGTCAACGAGGCAATGAGCGACGCCAACAACCCCGATGCACCATACGAGGATTCCTTCCGCAAGTCCCAGGCATACCAGCTCTGCGGCGACGAGTTCATCAAGAACGCCTTCATCTGGGCCCACGAGGCCGATCCCAACTGCGGCCTGTTCTACAATGACTACAGCGCTTGGACTCCCGCAAAGAGGACCTACATCTACAATATGGTCAAGAAACTCCAGTCAGAGGGCGCCCCTATCACCGGAATCGGTATGCAGGGCCACTACAACATCTTTGACAACCCCACCCTTGAAGATTTCGAGACAGCCATCAAGATGTACCTTGAGCTCGTAGATGACATCCAGATCACCGAGTTTGACATCCGCATCAACGAAGAGGCCGGCGGCGGACTCCAGTTCAGCCGTGGCGAGGGCCAGCAGTACACAGAGGAAATCCAGCAGATGCAGGACAAGAAGTACAAGGACCTCTTTGAGATTATGCGCAAGTACAGCAAGAACATCTCCTGCGTAACCTTCTGGAACGTCAGCGACCGCGACTCCTGGCTCGGTGCCAACAACTACCCGCTGCTCTTCGACAGCAACTATCAGCGCAAGCCCGTTTACTACACCGTCCGCGACTTCAAGAAGAACAAATAATTTATTTGTCAAAACTTGACATTCCTGTCCTGTATCTTCGCTGCCGTAATTAGCAGTTAAAGATACAGGACATGATTATTTCTACAGCTCAATCCATCACCCTGCATCCGCAGGTGGCGGCCCTCCAGGCCCAATTGAAAGAACTGCGCGAGCAGTCCGCCCGGCTCTTCGCCAGGGCGGAGTACATGCAGTTCGAAGAGCGTCCAATGCTCAACTCCCTGTACGAAGCCTCCGTGGGCGTCCTCCTCTTTGAGGAGTTCAAGCTTGGTATCCAGATCAAGCTCACCCAGTTGGAGATCAGCCTTACCCAGGCGTACATCAACCACAACGCCCCCATAGACCACTATCGCATCGAAGAACAGGTCAAAGCCGCCAGAAGGGAATACCAGGCCCGCATAGAGCAAAAGGAGGCCGAACTCAAGCAGGCGGAGGAATACCTCAACGCCCCTTGCCTCAGCAAGGAGGAAACCAAAGAACTCCGGGACCTCTACCGGATGATTGCCAAGGCCCTTCACCCAGACCTCCATCCGGACCAGGGCAGGGAAGAGTGCGACCTTTTCATCAAGGCCGCCAGCGCCTACCGCAAAGGAGATGTCCAGACCCTCCGCCAGATAGCCCTTCTCATCCAGACCAACAACCTTGACGCCCTCAACGGCCTTCCCAACGAAGACCTCCTCACCCTGATAGAAAAGGCCAGAGAGTCCATAGCCATCTTCCAGGAACGCATAGACCTGATGAACTCCCAGTTCCCCTTTATATACCGCGACAGGATCCTCGACCCCCAATGGATCAAGGAACAGCAGCAAGAACTGAAAGAACGCATCGCCAAGGCCCAATCCCGCCTCAAAGAACTCCAAGACTATTTAATGATGCTCAAATTATGGAATCCGGACTCATCAAGTTAAACCCCCAGCTGATGTCACTCCTCCACAACAATGGAGGACAGGACATAATTCCCTTCGGCAGGGAGATATTCGTCATAAACGTATATGTCGCCGGTATCCAATACTGCAAGACCATAGCGCAGATCCAGGACCAGATCACCGACACCACCCACCTCACAATGCGCCGCCAGCCGGAAAACGAAGTGGACCAATACGCCATAGGCATCTACTTCAACCAAACCCGCATAGGCTGGGTCCCAATGAAAGACAACCTGGTCATAGCCCGCCTGATGGACGCTGGCAAACTCTTCAACTGCAAAGTGGTCTCAATAAACCGCCAGGACCCCTCCCGGCCCCGCATCAACGTCAGCATCTATATGGTAGATTAACAGAACCCTATGGCAAAAAGGAATATTATCATCCTGGAAATCCTACCCAATTACATCAGTTCCATAGAACATAAAGTTGACAAGGATGGAACTGAAACATACTTTCCAATTTTGTATCGATTAATTATGCTAAATTTGAAAATGAATATTAGTAGTCATAGTGATGGATATTATTAATCTAGATTATTCAGCAGTCGTTTTTCTTCAGCAGAAAGTAGGCGGTTATAAGACCAGGAATTTGAGATACATGGAGAACAAATACCGCTATATACAGTTCTGGACTAAATTTGAGGGAGAATCGGAAGAGAAGGACAATATTCATTATGAAGTAATAAACGGTTATATAGAACTTCATTTTGAAGGCGATACGGCAGAGAAAGAAGCTCCACTTATTGACTATCTCCAGAAGAAAACATCTGCATTGGTTCAGAAAGGAGAACTTGAATGGTTTACGAGAAACACTGAGAACCAAACGAAAGAGAGGATTAATGCCTGTAGGCTAACAAAAGGTTGCCAAAGTAAGGATGATGCGGCAGAAGGTCTTCTATATATGAAAGAACTGTTTGACAAGCATATTCAGGTCTTTCAGTCTCCAAGCGAATATATCGATTTGGAAGAACGTCCCCTTCCTGAGGCTGAAAATGAATTCGATTCTGATACTGGAGAAGATGTAAGCCTGTTCAGAATCAACCTTTCTGATTTGCTGAATCTCAGTCTGAAAATTCCGCCCTATCAGCGGATTTACTGTTGGCAAAAAAAGAATGTGACCAGACTGCTTGATGACATCTTCAGCCTTGGCGGCACTTATATGTTAGGCGCAATTATTCTTCAGAGAAAAGAAGGGAAGTATGATATCATTGATGGACAGCAACGATTGATTACCCTTGCACTCATCCTTCAAATAATGGGGGTGCAGGATATCCCTCTTCTTTCTGAGGAATTTAAAGATACTATGGCTATCAAGTACATATCGTACAATAGATATATCATAAGGCAATACCTGACTAAGAACTCATCGTCGGTCACAGAAGAATTAAGGAACAAAATCCTTAAGAATCTTGAATTCTACGCCCTCGTACTTAATAATAACGCTCTTGATCTGGCTTATACTTTCTTCTCCAACGAGAACTCAAGAGGACAGGTACTGACAGATTTCGACCTCTTGAAAGCACATCATCTGCGTTATGTGGAGACTGAGGCGCAGACGAAAAATCTGGCAAAGAGATGGAATCAAATGTTGATTCTGTCTGGAGACACTGAATCTGAAAAGCCTCACGTCAGGACTCTGGACCTGTATATTTTCCGTCTCAGGAGGTGGATGCGTAAGAACACCTGGAATGAAAAGGAAAAGTACAGGGTGAAGAACGAGTATGAGGCAGCCAGGATAATTGAGGATATACCTGCTTTCGGCGAAGCCTTTAATTTTTATGAACCCATTCAAGGCGGAGCCCATTTCTTCAATTACGTGGATGTCTTTGTGGACAGATTCCGTCAGTTTGCCTCATTGGAACAGTATAAACTGCTTCACGAAGGAATGCAATGCAAATCGCATTGGATGTTCAGGGATATTATTGAAGCCTTATTATTTGCTTATTACTTAAAGTTCGGCAATATCTATTTCAATGAAGCATTGATTCTGATCAGTGCCAGGATATCTCAGTTTAGACTCGAGACCTCCAGGGTGAATTATCCAAAGCTTTTGGAGAAGGCAGGAGATACAGAGATAGTGCAAATGATAGATCAGGCTACTTCTCCAACTTTCTTTTTCAAGGAGCTTCTTGACGTCAACAGGGAGTTGTCCATTGATCCAAATCCCCAATATATCCGGGCGGATTATTGTAGAAGACTTCGTTCGGTCTTTGATAAAATCGACTCCGATATCCAATCCATTAAAAATGTAAAGACATGGTTCAAAAGATAACAGCGACAGATTGCGTAACACCGCAAAGCATAGCAAATACTCCAACTAAGTACTCGATTCCAATGTACCAGCGTCTTTTTGAGTGGCGAAGAGATGCTGTAAGGGGGTTGATGATAGACCTTTATAACAGCTATAAGAAAAGAGAAGGAACCGAGCGCTATTATATTGGGATGGTGACATCCACTGCAAAGAATGAGCTTGTTGATGGACAACAGAGATTCTCGGTCTTGATGCTGCTAGGAATACAGTTTAAGGACTTATGTTCAGATGCGGAGGTCAAGGCGGGATGGGAGTCGTTTCTGTTGGTTAATGAAAAGCCACGTATTCACTATGAAGCACGGGATGAGGACAATGACTATTTAACTGATAAAATAAAAGGCATTAATCCATCAGATTATATCAACCAAAGGATGGAGGATGGGCTTGATGAGATTCAGAAAGTGATGAAAAATGATATTCCTTCAGAGGAGTATGATTCTTATATCAAATACATATTTGAAAAGACTTCTTTGTTCATTTCGAGACTTCCGGACAATTACCAACCAAAGGAGCTTAATAAATACTTCGAGGCTATGAATTCCACCGGGAAAAACCTGGAAAACCATGAAATACTAAAGGTCAAGTTGCTTTCGAAACTGCCGAAAAACTGTAATAAAGAATACTATACCCGGGTATGGAATGCCGTCTCTGATATGGATAGAAAACTCGTCCATCAGAGGACTAAATATGAGACAGTTGAAGCCTTTAGAGATAGGTTCAAGAATGCAATAAGGTTGACCAAAGATGGTAATGATTATGACCTGGATTCTTTCTTTAAGAAGGATTATGTAAATGATTTCAAAGGAGATGAAATATACGGAGAGGATACCGAGTCAATTAAAATAAGGGAGATTCAGGAGCCGCCTGAGGATCAATTAAAAGAGCCTAAAGAAGATAGAGGATTCGAGGGCTATCGCTCAATTCTTTCTTTCTCTGAATTCCTGCTTCAGATCTTGTACATTACAAACAAACCGGACTCTTCTGTAATAAACATTACGGATTTCTTTGACGTGAACAAACTGCTCGCAACGTTTGATAATTGTTTAAAGCCTGATTCGGACGTTTTTATAAGGAATCTGCTTCATTACAGGCTGCTATATGATTATTACTTGATTCGTATAGCAGACAAATCTGAGAATTATTCTTTAGAGATGTTTGTCGAAGGACTACAGGATAGCAAAGAAGAGCTCATAATGTATGAATCTTTGATGTATGTGGCATCAGGTTCCAAATCATACTACTTATGGATTCCGGATCTTCTGGAGGAAGTGTCTCGTAAGACGGATTATAATTATTCTGACCTCTTTGAGTGGCTAAGAATAAAAGACGATAATATCAGGGAGAACTCGCCAAAAGGTAATGCAAACAGGGCGGACCTTGATAATCCCCAGGAAAGAATGACGTATGATCATATTGACCGATACTGGTTTTGGAGGCTTGATTTCTATATATGGAAGAATCGAAAGGATCTTTTTGATAAGGACAATTATTTCAGGAACTTCAAAGAACTAAGTTCTCTGGTAGATGATTATACGTTTAAGAGAAACAGATCCATTGAGCATGTTTCTCCCCAGCATCCGGAAGATAAAGATCCAATCCAGAACCTGGACAGTTTTGGGAATCTTGTTATGATCTCTTCAAGTATGAATTCAAGATTGAGCAGAAGCGAATATCAGGTCAAGATGGGTTATATTAAAGATTGTCTTGAGAAAAAAGAGCCGTTGGATAGTCTTTCCATGATGCTCCTTTATTCAAATAATGAGCGTTGGGGTGAAGAGCAAGTCATACAAAGAGAGAAAGAGATGATAAGGGTTCTGAAGGCCTCCTTTGATGTTGAGAATCACCGAAACATCATTAGCGAGAACTCAGTTGAAGTTATAGATTAGTATTAAATAAAGAGATCGGCACGTCGGGAGATGTGCCGATTGTTATTGATAACTTTGAGTGGAGGTTCAGCGCTTGCGGGGTGTGGGGCGCCATCGGGTAGAGAAAGAATTCTTTGGGGTTGGTTTTGGCCAAGATGAAATTCGGAAGGATGAAGTATAGGCATTTGAGTGGCCTGTGGGGGCTTATGGTGATCCCTCTGAGGGGATTTGGGCTCGGCGGGATGCGCTAAGTGCCATAGAACGTAGTGGGAGGCACATTGCATATCCCTCCGAATTTCGTTTTGGGTGAAAGGTGAAGTAGGAGGTTGCGGTGGGAAGGAAACCGCGGCGCATCGGCGGAGGCATTGGTCTTTCTTTTTTTCGTGAGAAATGAGAATCTTTTTTGAGGTGTGTCAAAAGTTGACAATTGGGGGCAGTGCCTTTGCAACAGTTGAATGATTGAATGAATGTGATGTAATCGTTTCATAACTTACCTTTGTTGTTTGTAAAGATATCTCAAAAGGTTTGGATCGGCACGTCGGGAGATGTGCCGATTTTTCTTTTACGGCCATTTTGCTTACATTTAACATTGGAAAAGCTTCTTAGTATGACCTTTATTATTGAGTCCGTTGTAGCGTGCGGGGTGTTCACGCTCTTTGTGTTCCTGATGTCCAGGAATCCTGTCAAGACCATCTTCAATTATCCGCCGGCAATCATAGAGCGGTGCGACAAACTGGGACTGGTGGATACCGGTAACAGGCCGGGAGGTGTGGTTTTCTATGTCAAGAAGGTAACGGCTATGATGGTGTTCGGGGTGCTTCTGGGGCTGCTGGTGAAGTATGTTAACGGCTGCGCTACTTTTTGGAGCGGAGCGCTTACGGCCTATGCGCTCTGGTGCGTGGTGAACTGGTTCGACGCTCTGGTACTGGACTGCATCTGGTTCTGTCACGACAAGCATTTTGTGATTCCCGGGACTGAGGATATGGTGGCTGATTATCACGACTACTGGTTCCATATCAGAGGAGCCTTGATAGGTATGCTGCTGGCCGTTCCGGCCTCACTCATTGCCGGTATTGTGACGGTTCTTTAGCCCCGTATCACCATAACGTAAGGTTGGGGAAGGGAGGCTTGTTGATTTTTCTTTTACGGGGTTTTTGCGTAATTTTACTTTGATGACGATAGATGATTATTATTGATTATGATTGACTCTATACTTGAATACAACAGGAAGTTTGTGGCGGAGAGGGGGTATGAGCCCTTCGTCACGGATAAGTATCCGGCTAAGAAGCTGGCGGTGCTCACGTGTATGGATACGAGGCTGACGGAGTTGCTGCCGCGAGCGCTGGGGCTGAAGAACGGAGATGCAAAGATCATCAAGAATGCCGGGGGACTGGTGTTGTCGGAGACGGATTCGGCAATCAGGTCATTGCTGGTGGCGATATATGAGCTGGGCGTGAATGAGGTGATGGTTGTGCATCACTCCACGTGCGGGGCGTGCCATATGAGTTATGGGGAGTTCAGGCCGCATATGCTGGAGCGGGGGATAGCGGAGGAGACGCTGAAGGAATGGGAGAAGAAGGGGATTGGCGGCTGGCTGGAGGGCTTTCACGACACGGAGGCATCCGTCCGCAGGACTGTGGCCGCCGTGGTGAACCATCCGCTGGTGCCAGCCGACGTCACCGCGCGCGGCTTTGTCATCGACTCGGTGACGGGGCAGTTGACGGAGATCGTTTGATTGATTGAAATTAACCCAAACTGATATGATAAAAGTAGCGTTTTACGATACAAAGGAGTACGACAGGCCGTCGTTCGAACTTTATGGAAAACTTCATAATGTGGAGTATAAGTTCCTGGAAACCAAGCTGACGGAAGATACCGTGGAGTTGGCCAGGGGTTGTGATGCGGTGTGCGTGTTCGTTAATGACACAGTGAATGCAGCGGTTATAGACAGGCTGTATGAGTTCGGCGTAAAGATGATTGCGCTGAGGTGCGCGGGATATAACAATGTGGATGTTAGGCAGGCGTATAGGAAGGTGCACGTGACGCACGTGCCGGCGTATTCGCCGTACGCGGTTGCGGAGCACGCGGCGGCGATGCTGCTGACGTCAGTGCGTCGCATACACAAGGCTTATGACAGGACGCGCAACTTCAACTTTTCCATAAACGGACTTACTGGATTCGACCTTCACGGGAAGACGGTGGGAGTTGTGGGAACGGGAAGGATTGGCCGGATCTTCATTGATATATGCAAGGGGTTCGGGATGAATGTGCTGGCGTACGACAAGTTCCCGGCAGAAGGGTTCGGGATAAACTATGTTTCTTTGGACGAGCTGTTCGAGAAGAGCGATATAATATCACTGCATTGCCCGCTTACGGATGCTACAAGGCATCTGATAAATGCCGATTCCATTGCAAAGATGAAGAAGGGGATAGTGATTGTGAATACATCCAGGGGGGCGCTGATAGACGCGGAGGCCTTGCTTGAGGGCATTAAGGCCCGAAAGGTTGGCGCCGCGTGCCTGGACGTGTACGAGGAGGAGGCAGATATATTCTTCGAGGACAGGTCCGGACATATTCTGGACGATGAGCTGCTGTCACGCCTGATCACTATGCCAAACGTAATTGTAACCTCGCACCAGGCATTCTTGACGGTGGAGGCGTTGAACAATATTGCGGAGACCACGGTGGGGAATATCCTGTCGTGCTTCCAGAGCGATGGCGCCTGCGACAACGAACTCTGTTACAGGTGCGGGGATATAGAGCACTGCCGCAAGAACGGCAGGAAGGTCAGGTGTTTCTGATAGGATTGCTGGTTACCATATCGTGAGCGGGCTCCTTGGGGCGCCAGTGGCTGCTGACGCGGCAGATTTCATCGCCGGAGGCGTTGGTGATCTGCCCCAGGAAGCTGGCCGCGTCCGCCGCAGCCTCCGACTCCTCGACGGGGTAGGAGGCAACCGTCAGCGCGTCTCCCAGGCGGGATTCCTTCAGGAAGCGTATATTCAGTGTATCTGGCCGATGGCTGGTCTGGAATTCCCGGCCGAAGCAGCTGAGCGCCATTGACACGTAGCGGCGGTTGTTGGTATGGCCGTTCATATCCAGGTCCATATTGATCTCCGAGATGATCCAGGTGCTGCCGTCCTTCTGCAGGTCGAACGCCGCCAGGTTCAGCGTAGTCAGGTATTTGGCCACGGCGTCCTCGTGGTACGTCATCACCCCGTCCACCGTCAGCCGGTAATGCGCGTCCATCTCCGCGCACGTAACCGGATACACGCTCCTATACTTCATAGGTTACGCCTTAGGTTCCTGTATGTGCAGGCCCTATTTGACGATGGTCTCGGATGGGCGCTCGGGGAGGATGAGGGCGGCGATGAGGTAGGCGATGAGACCGCCTCCTCCGCAGAAGATGAAGATTACCCAGGCCAGCCTGACTATGACAGGGTCGATGTCAAAGTAGTTGGCTATTCCTATGCAGACGCCCAAAATCTTGCGGCCTTCCTTTTCGCGGTAGAGTTTCTTGTTCATAATTAGTAGGTATTGGTTAGAACAAATATACGAGGTTTTTCCTATATTTAGCCATCAATACAGTGCATATGAATAGAATTATCACCCTTATTCTGGGCCTTGCCCTCGGTATTGGCACCGTGGCGGCTCAGCCCGCCTCCAGGCCCGCTCCAGATTCCAAGAACGCACAGGCGGACACCGCCGCAGTTGCAGAAGCCAAGGAAGGCCTTTTTGGCGTTGCCAACAAGGACGCTGACTGGTTCTTTGAGATACCGGACGACCTGCTCGGCCGCCGCATCCTGGCAGTGACCCGTTACGTTTCCAATACAGTAGGTTCCGGCGAATATGGCGGAGAAGAGATCAACGAAGCGATGGTTTACTGGGAGAAGGCTCCCAACGGCAACATCCTCCTGCGTGCCGACGTCCTGGGCATCAAGGCCCCGGAAGATGACATCATAGCCCGAGCCGTCCAGGTAAGTTCAGAAAACCCCATAGTCGCCTCCTTCAAACCGGAAAAAGGCGGCTCCTACGGTACTCGCATCAAGGTGAACAGCCTGTTCGAGAACGACACCCAGGTCTTCTCCCTGAGCCCTACCGCCAAGCGCCAGTATAACCTTGGAGCCCTCAACAGGGACGCCACATTCCTTACCAGCATCCGTACCTATCCCATCAATACGGAGGTAACCGTCACCAAGACGTACGCGTACAACGCCCAGGCGGGCGGAGCCGGCGGCGCTGCCCAGGGCGCGCGCCTCCCGGCCGGAACCGCCACCGGCGCCGTCACCCTCCAGATAAACACCTCCTTCCTCCTCCTGCCGGAAGAGCCCATGCAGCCGCGTATGTTCGACCCCCGCGTAGGCTTCTTCGCCGATGGCTACACCGTATTCGGCGACGACCAGCAGAGCGTGGAGACCCTCCGCTTCATCTGCCGCTGGCGTCTTGAGGCAAAGCCTGAAGACGTTGAAAGGCAGAAGAGGGGAGAGCTCGTGGAGCCCGTCAAGCCAATCGTCTATTACATAGACCCTGCAACCCCCAAGCAGTGGCGCAAATACCTTATTGCCGGCGTGAACGACTGGCAGGTGGCCTTCGAGAAGGCCGGCTGGAAGAATGCCATCCACGCGGAAGAATGGCCGGAGGACAACCCGGACATGAGCCTTGAGGACGCCCGCTTTGCCGTGATCCGTTACCTTGCTTCCTCCACCCAGAACGCCTACGGCCCCAACGTCCACGACCCTCGTTCAGGAGAAATCCTCGAGAGCCACATCGGCTGGTATCACAACGTTATGAGCCTTGTTCACGACTGGTACCAGATCCAGGCCGGCGCCGTTGACCCCCGCGCCCGCGCAATGAAGTTTGACGAAGAGCTGATGGGAGACCTTATCCGCTTCGTCTCCTCTCACGAGGTTGGCCACACCCTTGGCCTCAGGCACAATATGGGCTCCAGCAGCAAGACTCCCGTGGAGCTTCTCCGCGACAAGGAATGGGTCGAGAAGAACGGCCACACCGTTTCCATAATGGACTACGCCCGCTTCAACTACGTGGCCCAGCCGGAAGATGGAATAGGCAAGGCCGGCCTCTATCCCCGCATTGGCGACTATGACAAATGGGCCATCGAGTTCGGCTACAAGCCAACCTACATCACCGATGTCAAGGAAGATCACAAGTATTGGAACAACGTTATCATAGCCCGCCTGGCGGAGAATCCCCGCCTCTGGTTCGGCGGCGAAGGCCGTGACGGAGACCCCCGCGCCCAGACCGAAGACCTCAGCGACGACTCCGTCAAGGCCAGCGAATACGGTATCCTAAACCTCAAGAGGGTAATCACCCAGATCCCTGAATGGAACAAGGAAGAGGCCGATATGTACACCAATGTTTCCAGGATGTACCAGGGAGTGCTCAGCCAGTTCGGCCGGTATATGGGCCACGTAGCCCGCAACATAGGCGGCCGCTACATCACTGAAAAGAGCGTTGAGCAGGCCGGCGCCAAGTATGAGCCCGTACCGCGCGACCGCCAGAAGGCCGCCCTCAATTTCCTGAACCAGCAGCTGTTCAAGAAGCCTACCTGGCTGGTAGAGGTACCGTATGTGTATAACCTGACGGACCGTCCGGACAGTTACCTCTATACCCAGGTTGACAACGTGATCAGCACATCCCAGCTGCTGGAGATGGCCCGCCTTAACCGTATGGCCCAGTTCTCCCAGGATTTCAGCGGCACCTACAGCCCGCAGGAATACATATCTGACCTCAGCGGTATGATCTTCGAGGAACTGGACAAAGGCGGCGCGGTTGACAGCTACCGCCGCTACGTGCAGCGCCGCTTTGTCAGCGTGGCGCTGGACGCAGTGAAGGCCCCGGCCAATGCAATGGCCGACGGCCGCACACTGCTCCTCTCGCAGCTGCTTGACATCCAGAAGAAGGCTGCCAAGGCCCGCGGCGGCGACGCCCTCACCAAGGCCCACTGGCAGGCCATCGCAAAACAGATAGAAGATTCACTTGAACTATAGGAAAACAATGACAGATCAGGAAAAAGAAAAAATGTACAAGCAGACACGCTTCTTTGCGTGGCTGTGGCTGGCCGTCGCGGTAGTGGGGCTGGTGTGGCTGGTGTCCAGGGTGCTTAACATTGACAACACGGCTCCGCCGCTCCAGAAGGCCCTTCTGCCAGGGGCTATGTTCGTCCTGGGCCTCCTTGGGGCCCTCCAGAATAAAAAGGTCCTGGACCGGCTTAACAAAGAATAGTTTTTATTATATTTGTACGATACTAAAATCTTAAGTGTATTATCTTATGGAACAATCAACTAAAAACTACGTGGAATCCTTCATGGCAAACATCGTTGCCAACAATCCCGGAGAAAAGGAATTCCATCAGGCCGTCAGGGAGGTCGTAGAAAGCGTCGCTCCCTATATCGAGGCATATCCCTATCTGAAAGAGCTCAAGGTTCTTGAGAGGATAGCGGAGCCGGAGCGTGTAATAATGTTCCGCGTACCTTGGGTTGACGACAAGGGCGAGATCCAGATCAACAAGGGTTACCGTGTGCAGATGAACAGTGCCCTTGGTCCCTACAAGGGCGGACTCCGTTTCCATCCCAGCGTAAACCTCAGCATACTCAAGTTCCTTGCCTTTGAGCAGACCTTCAAGAACAGCCTTACCACCCTTCCTATGGGAGGCGGCAAGGGAGGATCCAACTTCAACCCCAAGGGCAAGTCAGACAACGAGGTAATGCGTTTCTGCCAGAGCTTCATGACCGAGCTTTCCAAGCACATCGGCCAGGACACTGACGTTCCTGCCGGCGACATCGGAGTAGGCGGAAGGGAGATCGGCTATATGTTCGGCCAGTACAAGCGTCTCCGTGACGAGTTCACCGGCACCCTTACCGGCAAGGGGCTCGCATGGGGCGGAAGTCTCCTGCGCCCTGAAGCCACAGGCTACGGCGCCTGCTACTTCGCCCAGGATATGCTCGCCACCCGCGGCAAATCCTTCAATGGCCAGACCGTGGTGATCTCCGGATCCGGAAACGTTGCCCAGCACGCCGCAGAAAAGGCCACCCAGCTTGGAGCAAAGGTTGTAACCTTCTCTGACTCCAACGGATTCATCTATGACCCGGACGGAATCGACCAGGAAAAGATCAATTATGTAAAGCGCCTCAAGAACGTTATCCGCGGGCGTATCAAAGAATATGTAAAAGAATACCCTAACGCCAAGTATTACCCGGACGAGCGTCCCTGGAGCATCCCTTGCGACATTGCAATGCCTTGCGCCACCCAGAACGAGGTCAACAAGGAAGAGGCTCTCCTCCTGGTCAAGAACGGCTGCTATTGCGTGACCGAAGGAGCCAACATGCCTTGCGACCCGGATGCTATTGCCGTATTCCATCAGGCAAAGATCCTCTACTCTCCGGGAAAGGCTTCCAACGCCGGTGGAGTAGCCACCTCAGGACTTGAGATGAGCCAGAACTCCATCCGCCAGAAATGGACCTCCGAGGAGGTTGACGCCCAGCTTCACAGGATTATGTCCGACATCCACGCCGCCTGCGTCAAGTACGGCACGGAGGAAGACGGCTACATCAACTACGTGAAGGGCGCCAACATTGCCGGCTTCATCAAGGTCGCCAACGCAATGGTGGACCAGGGTGTGGTTTAAAACACTATGGTAGCCAATTCTATTGACTCAAGTTCGTTAATGTCCAGAAGGATCCGCCGGATCCTTCTGGTTTGTAACAACTACGACACTTTTTCCCTGGAGGAGGACGGGCGCATAGAGCCCAAGATCTCCAGCGAGTACCTTGACCTGAACTTGAGCAACCCGCCGTCCATTGTCAGGGCGGAATCCACTCTGGACGCCCTGGAAATGGCGGAGAAGGGGGAGAGGTTCGACCTCGTGATCACAATGTACAACGTGGGCGCCCTCAATGTCTTCGACTTCTCCGTGAAGATGAAGGCCATAGCCCCCCAGACCCCTATAGTCCTCCTTTGCTCCTATTCTAAGGAGATTTACCGGCAGATATCGGAGGCCGATTCCTCCGCCCTTGACTATGTCTTCTGCTGGAACAATTCAACGGACCTTATCATTGCCATCATAAAGCTGTTGGAAGACAGGCTCAACGCCCCGCACGACGTGCTCCAGGTGGGCGTGCAGGCTATCCTCCTGGTAGAGGATTCCGTGCGGTATTACTCCACCTACCTTCCAATGCTGTACAAGATCATCCTGCAGCAGAACAGCGCATCCGCCTGCGAGGCTCTCAACGAGCAGCAGCAGGCGCTGCGTAAGCGCTCCCGCCCCAAGATCCTCATGGCCACGAACTATGAGGATGCGGTAAACCTCTACACCCAGTACAAGGACAACCTGCTGGGCGTGATCAGCGACATAGGCTTCGTCCTTCATAAAGGCGATCCTATGAGCTCCGAAAAACTGGATGCGGGCGTGGACCTCTGCAAGCTCATCCGCGCTGACAATCCCAAGATGCCAATCCTTATGCAGTCTTCGCAGGAGAGTATGAGGGAGGTGGCTCGCGAACTGGGCGTGGGTTTCGTGATGAAGCAGTCCAAGATCCTCACGCAGGCTATCAGCGACTATATCAGCTCCGAGTTCGGCTTTGGAGACTTTGTGCTCCATAACAGGACTACGGGCGATGAGATTGCGCGCGCAGGCGACCTCCTTGGTCTTGAAAGGATAATCAAGACCATAGGAGACGACGAGCTGCGCAACCTTGCAAAGACCAACTATATGTCCAAGTGGCTCAAGGCCAGGGGATTGTTCTCCCTGAGCAAGGCCTTCGCCGCAATGGACGTCGAGAAGGACGACTCCATTGAGATTCACCGCAAGAACCTGATTTCCGTGGTCAAGGACTACCGAATAAACCAGGGCCTTGGAGTTGTGGCAAGCTTTGATGCCGATTCCTTCAACGATGCCATCTGGTTCTCCCGCCTCGGCAGGGGATCGATGGGAGGCAAGGCCCGCGGCCTTGCGTTCATGTACCAGATCCTCCAGCGCTACCAGCTGTACGACCGCTGGGAGGACGTGCGCGTGATGGTGCCGCGCACTATGGTCATCACCACTGAATACTTCGACCGTTTCATTCAGGACAACGGCCTCAAATACGTTATCAATTCAGACCTGTCGGATACGGAAATCCTGTCGGAGTTCGTATCCTCCCGTCTGCCCCAGGACCTCATCGACGCCCTTGGCGTTTTCCTGAAGTATTCCCACAAACCGCTGGCCATCAGGTCTTCCTCGGTTCTGGAAGACTCTTACTATCAGCCGTTTGCGGGAGTATATTCCACCTATATGATTCCGCACACGGCCAACCGTGACCAGCAGATCAGGTTGCTGTCCAAGGCAATCAAGAGCGTATATTCTTCCGTTTATTATGCATCTTCCCGTTCTTATATACAGGCCACCGGCAATGTGATTTCAGAGGAAAAGATGGGCATCATAATCCAGGAGATATGCGGAAGCGAGGACGGAGGATATTTCTTCCCAACTCTTTCCGGCGTGGCCCGTTCGCTTAACTTTTATCCCATAGGACACGAAGAGGCTGACGACGGCGTGGTCAAGGTGGCTATGGGTCTGGGCAAGGCCGTGGTAGATGGAGACCAGGTATTGCGTTTCTGCCCCAAGTATCCCAAGCACGTGCTCCAGACTTCCACTCCGGAACTGACCATGACCGATACCCAGCAGTATATGTACGCGCTGGACCTGCATCCTGACCGGTTCAAGACTTCCACTGACGACGCGGTGAACCTGGAGAGGATCCCCATCAGCCAGTGCACCAAGTTCCGCAACCTCAAATACGTGGCCTCCACATTTGATTTCGAGAACGGCCGCATTGTGGATTCCACCTTCCCGGAAGGCCCCAAGTACGTGACTTTCGCGCAGATACTCAGGTATAACACCTTCCCGCTGGTGGAGATAGTCAAGGAATTGCTGGACATTGCCGCAAAGGAGATAAAGTGCTACGTCGAGATAGAGTTCGCCGCAAACCTGGACAAGGAGGGACGGAGGGTGTTCAACGTGCTGCAGATCAGGCCGATCTCAGTTGACAGCCGCAACGCGGTGGTCAACTGGAATGAGGTTGACTGCAGCGGCGCTTTCCTGACGTCCGGCAGCGCCCTGGGAACAGGGTGGATAGAGAACGTGCGGGACATAGTGTACCTGCGTCCGGAAAAGTTCGACGCGCTCAAGACGCGGGAGATTGCCAAGGGCATCACCGCGCTCAACGCGCGTCTGCGCAAGGAAGGACACCAGTACGTGCTCATCGGCTTCGGCAGATGGGGCTCCAGCATCCCTTCGCTTGGAGTGCCTGTGAACTGGAGCGATATTTCTGAGGCAAAGGTTATTGTGGAGGCCTCGCTGGAGGACTTCCGCATAGACCCCAGCCAGGGTACGCACTTCTTCCAGAACCTTACTTCTTTCAATGTGGGCTATATCAATGTGGACTCCTTTGGAAGGCCCAAGGAGGATTCCCTGGACTTTGGCGTCCTTGATGAGCTCCCGGCCGTAGAGGAAACGGAGTTCTTCCGCCACGTTCAGCTGGAGAAGCCCCTCAAGATATGCATCGACGGAAAGGGTGGGAAAGCTATGCTTAAAATCATAAAATAAAACATATATGTTCGACAAGGAAAAAGGTTTATACGTTGCTCACGGCCCCCAGGGTCCCATCAGCATAATAGGTAAGATGGCAAACCGCCACGGTCTCATAGCCGGCGCCACCGGTACCGGAAAGACAGTCACCCTGCAGGTTCTTGCAGAGAGCTTCTGCCAGGCCGGAGTGCCTTGCTTCATGGCCGATATGAAAGGCGACCTAAGCGGTATCAGCCAGACCGGCGCAATGTCTTCTTTCATCGAAAAGCGCTGCGCCGAGTTCGGAATAGAGAATCCCGACTTCCAGCCCTGCCCGGTGCGTTTCTACGACGTTTTCGGCGAGCAGGGGCACCCTATGCGCACCACCATATCCAATATGGGTCCGCAGCTTCTGGCGCGCCTTATGGGCCTGAATGAGGTGCAGACCGGCGTTCTGGAAATCGTTTTCAAAGTGGCCGACGACAAGGGCCTCCTGATAATCGACCTCAAGGACCTCCGCTCAATGGTGGTTTACGTGCTGGAGCACGCGGCCGAGTACCAGGCTACATACGGTAACGTTACAGCAGGCAGCGTGGGAGCAATCCAAAGGGCTCTGCTGCAGCTCGAGGCGCAGGGCGCCGAGACGTTCTTTGCAGAGCCGTCCTTCGACATATTCGACCTTATGCAGACTGAGGGCGGAAAGGGCATAATGAGCGTTCTTGCAGCCGACAAGCTTATGCAGAATCCCAAGCTCTATTCTACCTTCCTCCTGTGGCTCCTTTCGGACATTTACAGCCAGCTCCCCGAGGTGGGCGATATGGACCTGCCCAAGCTGGTCTTCTTCTTCGACGAGGCCCATACTCTCTTTGACGACACGCCAAAGGCGCTTGTCGATAAGATCGAGCAGGTGGTGCGTCTCATCCGAAGCAAGGGCGTGGGCGTTTACTTCGTAACGCAGAACCCCGCCGACATCCCCGATTCAGTGCTTGCGCAGCTTGGAAACAAGGTGCAGCACGCGCTGCGCGCCTACACTCCAAAGGAGCAGAAGGCCGTGCGCGCCGCCGCCGAATCTTTCCGCGTCAACCCCGATTTCAAGACCGAAGACGTCATAACAGAGCTCAAGACAGGCGAGGCGCTGGTATCCTTCCTCCAGGAAGACGGCTCTCCCTCCATTGTGCAAAGGGCCCGCATCCTTTTCCCTCTCAGCCAGATAGGCGCAATTACCGAGGGTCAGCGCGACACCATAATCAAGCGTTCGCGCATCTACGGCAAGTACGACAAGGTGATTGACCGCGAGAGCGCCTTCGAGGTTCTCCTGGCCGACAAGCAGAAGGCCCAGGAAGAACAGCAGAAGCAGGCTGAAGCGGTTGAGAAGGCTGCCAAGAAGGCCTCCAAGAAGGCGGCCGAAGACGGCGAGGCCCCGGCTCCCGCCAAGAAGAAGAGCACTTCTTCAAAGGCAAAGAAGACCATCATAGGCGCAGCCGCAGGAGCAGTGGTGACTTCGGTGACCCGCTCCATAGGAAACGAGATATCCAAGAGCATAACCGGCAAGAAGAAGTCCTCCACCAAGGACATCGCCGGAAAGGCAATCTCCGCAGGCGCCACAACCGCACTGCGTCAGATAACCCGCTCCATCCTTGGAAACCTGATCAAATAGAATATGAAAAAAATCACCCTTTTAGTGCTGCTTGCAATCTCTTTTGCGGCAGCCTCTTGTGCAACATATACGGCTTCTTCTCCCTTGAAGGAGCCGGTAGATGACCTGGTTCTCCTGGAACCGATTTCGGTAATACAGTATTTTACCCAGGAGGATATGGTCATAGTTGACAACGATATGTCCGTGGAGTCTTCCGAGATGGTTTCCAAAAGCATCCTTGCCCGTCCGGGATACTTCCACGTTACGGACGATGCCATCCTTACGTCTGAAGCCCAGGAAGACCTTGTCAACTTCTCAAATTACGTAAGGGGCCTTAGCAAGAGGGCCATCCCGGCAATGCCCATTCCCAAGTCCATCAGGGAAATCGTAGAGTCAACCGGTCATCGTTACGCCATGGCGGTGGTGAGCGGGGGATTCACCCGGAACAAGAAGAACTACACCCGGGCAATTGTCAGGGGCATAGCCCTGAGCATCCTCACATTGGGCAACGTTGTTCCCGTCACCTATAAAAATGTGTTCAACTCCACGGTAATCATCTTTGATACCAAGACGGACCAGGTCATCTACTACAATCCGGTAGACCCTGAGACAATGGACCCTCTTGACTACATCCGCGTAGACAACTATCTCACCCGCCTCGTCAGGGGCTACAAGTGGATTTATTAGACTATTTCTGTGGCTGAAGGTCCACCTTTTCGGCCGTGTAGCCGCATTTCTCTATGGCCTTGACAAGATTGGCCTCGTTGGTCTTGGCAGGGTCATAGGTCATTACTACCGTCTGCTGGCCAAGGGTGATCTTGAGGTCTTCCATTCCTTTGAGGAAAGAGAGCTTGTCGGTGAGTTTTTCTACGCAGTTCTCGCAGTGCATATTAACCTTATAGACTACCGTAACGGTATTCTTGGATTTGCTTGCCTGTGCGGAAGATTCTGCGTGGCTCTTGATGGCAAAGGCTGCCGGAACTGCCAGCAGCATAATTGCGAGGATAATGTAGAGTGTCTTTTTCATATTGCTTAATTATTATTTCCAAATTGTTATGCGGAAGCCCGCGTATATCTTGGCGCCCATTATGGGACCCCAGACAGAAGCGGCGTCGAAGAATTGCCCGAAAGGCTGTTCCGCACCCACTATGGGCATCTTCTGTGTATAGCCTGAAAGGTTCTCGCCTCCTATATATAAGTCGAACCCGTTGAACCTGCGGGTGATCTGGGCATAAAGCATAGGATAGACAGGTGTGCGGCCCTGGGGGTAGAGGAGGGCACCTTTGTCATCCTTCAGGTCAAGCATAAAGTCATATACCCTTGCGGAGCCCATCAGCGAAGCCGTAAAGTCGAATACCCATTTGCTCAGGCGGGTCTTGTACTGGGCGTTGAATACGCCTTTGAACCTGCTGGTGAGGGCGGTCTCGCGCACACCTCTCTCAGGCTGCCAGGCCCGGGCGTCGGTATAGCGCGCGGTAAGGCTCAAGGTCAGCCTTTCTACTGGTTCGGTGCTGAAATCGGCCTGGAAATTATTGGAATAGGACTCGTTCCCGTCCAGATGGTACAACCGGATAGTCCCATACCCATTGGGCCCTGCGCCTTCGCGGTCGGCCAGAAGCTGGTCGCTGAACTGGGTCCTGAAGAAATCCAGGCTCAGGTAAGTGTTTTCTGTGAAGTAAACGGTTGCGTTTCCGCCAAAGGTCCAGGAATCTTCCACCAGTCGCTCCGTCCAGTCTCCATAAAGATCCTTTCCTGTAGAAAGGACGCCGAAATTATCCACGACAGGGTTGGCGCGCCTTACGCCCCTGCCGCCGTTGGCCCTGAGCACCAGGGCCTCGAAAGGCTGGTACTTGACAGTAAGGCGCGGCACGGGGCGGATATCCCCGCCGCCCAGGAATACTCCGGTAAGTCCGGTGATTACGGAGAAGGTTTCTTCAACCTTGAATGTATATTCGGCATAAGGGGAGACCTGCAGGTATCTTTTCTTAATACCTGAAAGGTTGACGTTCCTGGCCACGAGGTCTTCTTGCCACCAGTCCGCCATGGCGTTCACACCTACCGTAAGATCGTGGCTGTCATTAAACCTGTTGCGATAGATAAGATTGGCAAAAGCGTTGTGCTGCAGGGCGTTATAAATGTTATTGCCGTAGTTGGACTCCATTTTCTGGATGTTGTAATCGGCCACTATGGCAACGCTGGCGGAACCGTCTTCCCTGAGGGACCGGCCCAGTTTGAAATAGGCATCCAGCGAAGAATTGACAACATTGGACTTCCAGGGGCCGTCTATCTGCCCGCCGCCGCGGGTGTCCCTTATGGCGCGGACGCCCCAGTGGGACTGCCACTCTTCAGTGTAGTAAAGCCACCTGTTGGCAAAGTTGTACTGGAGGAGCTTGGGATCGTCGGCAAAACCGTCACCGTTCATATCAAAGGTTTTGAAGTTGCCGTCCACGTGGCCCATAAGAATGGTGTACAACTTGTCGGACAATTCAAGGGAAGAGAGTATGTTAAGGTCGGCCTTTGTGTCGTTCATAAAAGAACCGTTGACAAAGAGGGGTTTTTCGTCGGTGGGTTTCTTGTGCTCCAGGTTTATCTGCCCGGTCATGGATTCGGCACCGTTAATTACGGAAGGGGAGCCCTTGGCAATCTGTATGCTTTCCAGCCAGGGGCCGGGGATGTATGTCATTCCAAAAGGGGAGGAAAGGCCGCGCATCACGGGACGGTTTTCGTCCAGCATCTGCATATAGACGCCGGAAAGGCCCAGAAGGCGTATCTGCCTGGCTCCGGTTATGGCATCTGAGAAACCTACGGTCACGCTGGCAGAATTCTCGAAGCTCTCAGCCAGGTTGCAGCAGGCCATTTTCATCAGGCCTTCGGCCGAAATGACTTCCGTCCTTATGTCTTTGCCTTTGGAAAGATAGTTGCCTTGGACGTGCGCCGTTGTAACCGCCGCCTCAAGGGTATCAATCTGCTGGGCGACGGCGGCAATTGGGGCCGCTAATATCAGGAATAGAGCCGTCAAGGCTTTCATTGCACACATTTTACCGCTTCTTTAAAGCGTTCAAATATACTCTTTTTTCCCTTTTCCTCATCCCCCCACCCTCAATTATTTTCTTTTCACCTCTTGTGTGCCCAACGGTCCTCTTTTCCGGAAAAGAAGGGTGGTGGGAGAAAAGATTAAAAAAAACTTTAAAAAATATTTGCAAAACTGATTTTTATGTGTACCTTTGCATTGGGGTTTGAGAGTTCTTCTTATAACTCCTGTGGTTATTAGTTTTAGTGTTATTAATTATGTGGTTAGAAGAGTGATCCACGCGTGAGCGCCGACACTCTTTTTCTTTTTTAAATAGATCCTTCGCTAACGCTCAGGATGACAAGAGAAATGTCAGGAGCGTCTCAGAACTTAATGGAGCGTGCAGGAGTTAAATAACATTAAATTCTTTCAGGAGGTCATAGACTTGGTGGACGGGGAGGCCCATCACGTTGTAGAAGGAACCCTCTATGTTTCCTATGGCCACGTAACCGATCCATTCCTGGACGCCGTATGCGCCGGCTTTGTCGTATGGCTTGTACGTATCCACATAGTAATCAATCTCAGCAGGTTCCAGTTCCCTGAACCATACCCTGGTGCAGTCAGACACGGTTTTCTCCCTCAAGGAGTCCCTGAGGGTGACGGCGGTGACAACAAGATGGTCACGGCCGGACAGCTCCCGGAGCATGTCCACGGCCTCCTCACGTGAGTGAGGCTTGCCGAGAGCCTTGCCGTCCGCAATGACAATGGTGTCGGCGGTGAGGAGGACCTCGTCAGCAGCCAGGGGACGGTGGAATCCGTGGGACTTTCCAAGGGACATATGGACGGGGACTTCGCACGGCGTGAGGTCCGGCTCCAGGGTCTCCTGGAAAGTATTGCCGGTATCCACCTGGAAATCCACGTCAAGGCACTTGAGCAATTCTTTCCTGCGGGGAGAATTGCTGCCCAGTATTATGTTTTTGTATGTGAGCATTGTATTACCACAAAGTTAGTTAAATTTTAACTATCTTTGTCTGATTTGAAAAAAGCTCTTATCCAAGTAATGGAAATTAATTCTAAATACAATCCCTCGGAAGTAGAGGACAAGTGGTACGCCTATTGGCAGGAGCACAAGTGCTTCCATTCAGAACCAGACGACAGAGAACCATATACCATTGTCATTCCGCCGCCCAACGTGACGGGAATCCTCCATATGGGCCACGTGCTCAACAACACGCTCAACGACGTGCTTATCCGCAAGGCCCGGATGGACGGCAAGAACGCCTGCTGGGTGCCAGGAACAGACCACGCATCCATAGCCACGGAAAGCAAGGTGGTGGCCAAGCTCAAGGGAATGGGCATAAACAAGGAGGACATCACCCGCGAGGAATTCCTCAAGTACGCCTGGGAATGGAAGGAAGAGCACGGAGGAATAATCCTCAAGCAGCTCCGCAAGCTTGGCGCTTCCTGCGACTGGGACCGCACCCGCTTCACAATGGATCCGGACCTTTCCCAGGCCGTGATAAACACCTTTGTCCATTTCTACAAGAAGGGCTGGATATACAAGGGAGTCAGGATGGTGAACTGGGATCCTGAAGGACATACCGCCGTCAGCGACGACGAGGTCATCCACAAGGACACCCAGAGCCACTTCTACCATATGCGCTACTTCATCTCCGACGGACACGGCAACCCCACCGACAAGTACATTGTCATTGCCACCACCCGTCCCGAGACCATTATGGCCGATGCCGCCATCTGCGTAAACCCCAAGGACGAGCGCCATCACTGGATGAAGGGCAAGAAAGTGCTCATCCCCCTCATCAACAAGGAAATCCCTATCATTGAGGACGATTACGTGGAGATGGACTTTGGAACCGGATGCCTCAAGGTCACCCCGGCCCACGACGCCCACGACTACGAAATTGGAATGCGCCATAACCTGCCCATCCTGGACATCATAGACGATCACGGCCGCCTTAACGAGAAGGCCCAGATCCTCATCGGCGAAGACCGCTTCGTCGCCCGCGAGAAGATTGTCAAGATGCTGCAGGATGCCGGCAATATGGAGAAGGTTGAGGACTACACCTCTCCGGTGGGATACAGCGAGCGCACCAACGCGGTAATCGAGCCGCGCCTCAGCGCCCAGTGGTTCCTCAAGATGGGCGAGCTGGCGCCCCGCGCCCTGGCCTCCGTAGAGGACGGTTTCATCAAGTTCATCCCGGACAAATACCGCAACACATACCGCCACTGGATGGAGAACGCCCGCGACTGGTGCATCAGCCGCCAGCTCTGGTGGGGCCAGCGGATTCCCGCGTACTATCTCCCTGACGGGCAGATAGTTGTGGAATCCTCCTTCGAGAAGGCCTTGAAGGCCGCCCAGGCCATTGACCCGGCCATAAAGCCGGAAGACCTGCGTCAGGACGAGGACGTCCTCGACACCTGGTTCTCCAGCTGGCTGTGGCCAATCTCCGTGTTCGATCCGGATATGCCCGGCAACCCGGAACACAAGCCAAACGCAGACCTTTCATACTACTATCCCACCAGCGACCTGGTAACCGGCCCGGACATCATCTTCTTCTGGGTGGCCAGGATGATAATGGCGGGAAACGAGTTTATGAACGACATCCCGTTCCGCAACGTTTACTTTACCGGAATTGTCCGCGACAAGATAGGCCGCAAGATGAGCAAGACCCTGGGCAACAGCCCGGATCCGCTGGAGCTGATCTCCAAGTACGGCGCAGACGCCGTGCGCCTTGGAATGCTGCTCTGCTCATCGGCAGGAAACGACATCCTCTATGACGAGAGCCAGATTGAGCAGGGACGCAACTTCTGCGGCAAGATATGGAACTCCTTCCGCCTGATCAAGGGCTGGAACGTGGATGCGGCCGCCCCGCAGCCGGAGCACAGCGCAGTTGCAGTGAAGTGGTTCGGCCAGAAACTCAGCCAGACCATCTGCACCGTGGAGGACCACTACTCCAAGTTCAGGATCTCCGATGCCCTGATGACCATCTACAAGCTGTTCTGGGACGACTTCTGCAGCTGGTACCTTGAACTGGTCAAGCCGGCATTCGGCGCAGCTATGGACAAGGCCACATACGATGCCACCACAGGCTTCTTCGAGGCCCTCATAAAGATGATCCACCCCATTATGCCGTTCATCACGGAGGAGCTCTGGCAGAGCCTGGAGCCTCGCAAGGATGGCGAGACCATAATGTACGCACCTACGCCAAAGGCGGGCGCGTTCGACGAGAAGTCCATTGCGGACTTCGACATCGCGCGCGAGGCCGTTGCTTCCGTACGCGCCATCCGCAAGCAGAAGAACATCCCTATGAAGAACGCCCTTGACCTTAAGGTGAAAGGGGAGTTCCCAATGGAGATGGCATCGGTTGTGATGAAACTGGCCGGCGTGTCCGGCGTGGAGAAAGTGCAGGACGCGGACAACCAGGGAGTGCCGTTCATCATAGGCACCATAGAATTCTTTGTCCCGCTGTCCGGACTGGTCAACGTAGAGGAGGAGCTCTCCAAACTGGAGACCGACCTCGAGTACCAGAAGAAGTTCCTCGAGGGCGTAAGGCGCAAGCTCTCCAACGAGTCCTTCGTGGCGCACGCGCCTGAGAAGGTTGTTGCAATGGAGCGCAAGAAGGAAGCCGATGCCCTGTCCAGGATAGAAAGCTTGACCTCACAGATTAACTCCCTGAAAAACAACTGACAGACACAAATTAATTAAAGCATAGATTATGATTACTTATCCGCTGTTTCTGGGAAGCCTGGGATTCTGGGAGATACTCCTTATAGTCCTGGTGATAATCCTCCTTTTTGGGGGAAAGAAGATTCCCGAGCTTATGAAGGGCCTTGGAAAAGGCGTCAAGAGCTTCAAGAAGGGTATGCAGGAAGTTGAGGACGAAATCAAGGACGTGACAAAAGAACTTGAAGACGACGACAAGAAGCAACAGTAAAGAAATGTCCTTCTGGGACCATCTTGAGGAACTGAGGGGAACCATATTCCGCTCAGTTCTCATCATTATGGTCTTTTTTACCGTGGGGTTCTTCCTGAAGGAGCGCCTGTTCGACGGCGTTATCCTGCGTCCGGCCCGGTCTGATTTCTGGTTCTACCGCCTGCTGGGCGTCAACCTGGACCTGGAACTGATTAACATAGACATAGCCGCCCAGTTCTTCACCCATATAAAGGTGACTTTCATCTGCGCGGTTGTGATAGGTTTTCCTCTGCTGTGCTGGGAGATATGGAAGTTCGTGGCACCCGGCCTGTACGAGAACGAGAAAAAAACCGTCAGGAAAGCCTTCGGGATGGGAGCGATACTCTTTTACCTGGGAATAGCCGTAGGGTATTTCATAGTTATGCCGGTGCTGCTGTATTTCTTCAACGGATATCAGGTAAGCAGCACCGTGGAGAACACCTTTGCCTTGACGTCTTACATATCCATATTCACGTCAATGGTGTTCCTGATGGGCCTGCTGTTCGAGTTCCCGTCCGTGCTGGCCGTCCTGTCCCACTTCGGGCTGGTTACGCGCGAGCATATGCGCAAGTTCCGCCGCCACGCCATCGTGGTCATTCTTATACTGGCGGCAGTCCTTACTCCTACCGGAGATCCGTTCACTATGCTTGTGGTAGCCCTGCCGCTGTATCTTCTTTATGAATTCAGCATTATGATATGCAAACCCGCCCCGGCGGAGGAGGTAGAGGAAGATGCTGTCTCTGAATGACGTTACCGTGTCCTACGGCAACTGGACACTGCTGGATTCCATCAGTTTCAACATAAGCGAGACCGACAAGATTGGCCTCACCGGCAAGAACGGTGCGGGCAAGACCACCATAATGAAACTGATCTGCGGCCTCCAGAACCCCACTTCAGGGCGCATAGACCTTCCCGCGCACTACTCCGTGGGATACCTTCCGCAGATAATGGAGCACCACAGGGGACGCACGGTCCTTGACGAGACAATGACCGCCTTTGACGCCCTGCTGGACGCCAGGCGCGAGCTGGACGGCATTTCCAGGGAGCTGGAGCAGAGGACTGATTATGAGTCCGATGCGTACAGCGCCCTTATCAGCCGATACAACGAGCTGGACGACTACCTGCGGGTGAGCCAGAGCGAACCAGCCGAGGCACAGGCCCGGCGCACGCTCAAGGGCCTGGGCTTCAAGGACGATGAACTGGGCCGCCTTACGGACACCTTCTCCCAGGGCTGGAACATGCGCATAGAACTGGCAAAGATACTCCTTAGAAAGCCTGATATCCTGCTTCTGGACGAGCCTACCAACCATTTGGACATAGAGTCCATTGAATGGCTTGAAGACTACCTGAAAGGCCTGAAAGGAGGCATTATGCTGGTGTCGCACGACCGCAAGTT
>JAGCYZ010000006.1 GCA_017960545.1 Bacteroidales bacterium | reverse complement strand
TCCGGACGCCGCGCCATATACCATTGCCCCGATGCGTCCGTTGCCAATGGGCAGCGCCTCCTCGAAGAACTCCGCCGGACGGTCATAATGGAGGGTCAACCCGCTTCTATGAACCTGTGTGCAGGCGCTGAGCACCAGCGCTACTGCGAATAATACTTTTTTCATATCCCGTTTCTCTCTCAAAATCATTTTGCTTTGCCGGCAAGCCGGGCGCGCAGTATGGCGGCGAAGTCCTTGAATTCTTCATTGCGCCTCGTACGCCCGAAATTGCTTCCGTGAACCCTCCTGTCTGCAGACACCATATCAATCTTCTTGATGTCCAACCCATACTGCCGCATCCTGAAAGTCCAGTCTATTATCTCGCCCGCCGCCTGTTCAGTGGAGAACAGACCTATGGTGTCAAATATCCTGCGCCGCATAAGTATTGCACCGGTGAACAGCCCATAATAGGGTTCGGGCTTTATCAGGACCGTGGAGTCACTGCAGTCCGGCGACTTGAAGTCCTGGACTTTGGCCTGGACGGCAGAGGCAGCAGGGTCATCCTCCAGAGCGGCGCACAATGCTTTCAAGGCACCAGCCCGCATTTTGTCATCGTGGTCAAGGAACAGGACATATTCTCCTATAGCAGTTGCCAGACCGGTGTTCTTTGCCGCCACAGGGCCTTGTGACGATGCGTGTGACAGTACTGTGCAGCCGTATTCACGGGCAATGTCAGCCGTATTGTCCTGCGACCCGTCATCCACTACTATGATCTGTAGGCGGCAATCCTGGTCCAGGAGGCTCCCGAGGGCTTCCCTTATATAGTTAGACCCGTTGCGGACGGGCATTATGACTGATATCAGCGGCGTCATTTCCTGAGTGTCTGCTTCATCCTGTTACGGATGAAATCTATTGATATATTGGGGTTGTGGCTGGCAAGGAAGTGTCTGTAATCCGGACTTGAGGTCACTGCCTCAAGCAAATACAGGTCCAGGGCTATGTACCTCTCGGAATGGTCGAGCACCTGCTGGCGGATCTCCTGCAGGAAAGACCGGATATAATTGAATTTCTCCTCTGAATCTATCACCAAAGGTCCTGCATAGAACAGCCTGATGCCTTGGACCGGAAGTGACCGCAAGAGCAACTCATCATAAAGGGCCTTGAAACTCTTTATGAAATCGTATCCGGCCTCCTTGATGTGTGCCAATGAATTGTCCCGCTGGAAATAATGGTAGTATGGTCCGCGGAAAACGAACAAGTCGCTCAAGGGCAGTTCGGCCAGGGTGGTGAAATAGTTGTCCTCTCCGCCGCCGCTCAGGTCAGGGAACCATATATTGTTGTCTGTCAGATAGCTGCGGCGGTAAAGGCGGGCCCAAAGCACCGGAGGGAACAGGAGCAGGACCGTTGCCGTGTCGTATGCGCGGGGCTCATCTTCCAGGAATCCGAACCTAGTGCCGTATTCCTTTCTGCCAGTCCCTTCGTATTCTTTCACGAAACTGCTGTTTATGATTACGTCGCGCCCCGTTCCGGCGGCCATCTGGTGCATCCGGGACAGCAGGTCCGGTTCTATCCAGTCGTCCGAGTCCTGGAAATAAACGTATCGGCCGTTCGCGGCCTCAATGCCGCGGTTGCGGGCTTTCCCTGGGCCGGCGTTGGCTTCCTGGCGGATGTATCTCAGACGGCTGTCTTTCCCGGCCCTCCTTTCAATAAGCGCAGCCGAGCCGTCCGTAGAGACATCGTCAACACAAATTACCTCAATGTCCTGGAAAGTCTGCCCAAGGACTGAATCCAGACACCTGTCCAGATATTGCTCCGTATTGAAGACAGGGATGATTACAGATATCTCAGCCATGCAGGTCCTTCTTGATTTGTCTTATAAGGTTCCTGCGGTCAGACTCCTTGCGGAAGAACAGATACTCTGACATACAGGCTTGGAAATCACGGCACCTTTGCACTATCCCGCTGAAGCCGGATGCTGCAAGTTCCGTGACGGCGTCCGGCGCATAGTACTTCTGGAACCATCCGGCAAACTGGTCTATCAGGAAGGCGAACACAATGTTGTAATGCCTGCCTTCTATTCCAAGGGCGTCCATCTTGTCCAGCAGGTCGTTTGCGCCTGCGATAAGGTCCCGGATGGGCCTGGTGTCGTTGCTGGCGTGCGTTACTGAATGAGGATTGTCCGTATAATAGTACACGGCATCGTCCACCAGAACCACTTTGTTGTAATGGAAGGCGGCAGTTATGGAGAAATGGGGGTCTTCAAAGAAACGGAGCCGCTCGTCAAAGCGGATTCCGCCAGCGCGGAGCATTCCTGTACGGTAAATGGCGGAAGTATATGTCATAAAAAACCAGGCCTTGTGCTCCCTTATGCGGTAATTGAGGTTGAAGATCTCCCTCTGATAAGAAGCGCCCTTGACAGGGTCGTAATTCAGGAGCGTTCCCTTTGCCACGTCTGCATTTTGGCTGACCGCGGCGCCGTAGAGTTTCTCCAGGAAATCAGGGGAGACAAAATCATCGCTGTCAACAAAGGCCACGAATTCCCCTAGCGCGGCATCCAGGGCGGCGTTGCGCGCCTTGGAAGGGCCTTGGTTGCAGTCCAGCGGGATCACCTTGAACCTGCTGTCTTGGACGGCTCGTTCCTTAAGGATAGCCAGGGAAATGTCTGTAGAATGGTCATCGACACAGATGACCTCTATGTCCTCCAGAGTCTGGCCTGCCAGGCTTTCCAGGCATTTGTCAAGGAAGGCCTCGGCGTTGAAAACAGGGACTATGACAGATACGGAGGGCATTGGGGTGCTATTTTTCCGGCTTCCAGCCTTCTTCCTCGCTGACTTCGTGGATGGGGTCTGCGTATAGCAGTTCCTGGACATCCTTGTATTCCTTGCACACCGGGATGAACTGGTCAAAGACGGCGTCTTTTAACACGAGGGAAGCCTCGCGGGAACTTTCAGGGGCAGGGATGATAATCTCAAAGCCCAGAAGGGTCTCCAGGAATGCTGAAAGGTGTTCCTCCGCATTGGCGGGAACGTCTGGGAGTGCTTTAATTGCCGTGAGTATGTCGTTGGTGGATGATCCGGCCAGCAAGTTGTCAAAGATGCCTGTCCCGTAGCCGTTCATTCCATAATAGATTCCGGTAGATGCGTTGATGATGATGGCTATCCCGTCAGTGATGTCCGCGAACATCTTTGCTTCGTTAAGCCTATAGTTCTTAGATTCCATAAATAAAGGTTTATCTGCAAGATAATAAGAATTTCCTCAAGGTCTCCACGTTTGCGTAAATATCCGGGCAAAGCCTCATTGAATAGAAGGGGAGTCCCTGCAGCATCCCTATAAGTTTCCGGACCGTGCCGGCGTCTCCCTGCGCCTGCATCTGCAGAACCGTGGAATGAACCAGGTGGGTTATGGCGCGCCCTTTCTGGACCTCTGAACAAGGCTCAATCACAGCCTGGGAGAGGGAAGTGTCAATCTCAGGGAAGATACAGGCCTTGACGGGATACTCGCGCCTGAGGGCGGATCCGTAGCCGGAAATGTCAAATACGTACTTGTCCTTGCGCGCGTTGTTGCAAATGAATCGGGCCTTGTCCAGGTCATCGTACAGGGTTTCATACATTCTGGGAGACAAGGTGATGATGGAATATATGGGCGATGCGGCAAGCGCTTCATCCCTCTTCTCAAGAATGAGATAATCGTCCGAGACATATTCGAATCCGCGGAGCATCGCCGTCACGGCAAGCGTGGATTTGCCGCGCTGCCCCCGCGCGCACATCAGGATGCCTTTCCCGTCAAGGCCGATGCAGGCGCCGTGAACCAGATGCGAAGTGGGCGTGTCCGCAACGCGGTAAAGCCAATGGACAAAGAGATGTCCTTCCTTAATCCACTCTTCGGCCTCGAAACTTTCAACGCAGCAGTATGAAGTGTCTCCGTCCGACAGGCTGGCGGTACGGTTCTCATAGCTGACTTCGCCGAACGGCTTGATGCCGTCGCCTTGGCGAAGGGCAAGAATCAGATTGTCTCCGCTGCCGTCGTCTTCCACGCCGATGCCCAGGATGCGGGAGTGGAACGATGCGTCCACTTTCTCCTTCCAGAGAACCAGGGTAGCGTCAGGGTCCGGGACAGGCTCCGCAAGGGACCAGGCAAGCTGGCGCCTGATCATTGGCGCCGCCTGGGGATTGCAGGATACCACCCTCACGGTCCTGATGCCGCCCACATTGATGAAGAACTCCTGCGCATCCGCCATCAGGGGTTCAAGACAACTCCTCAGACGGAGGAAACAATTCTGTTTCTGTCGCTCATTCAGAGATAGCACCATAAAGCAACTGTATTAAATGAACCCTTTTTTCTCAAGTATGGCCACCCTTGTTCTAAAGCCCAGCCTTTTAAGGAAAAACAGCCTTATCCTGCGGCCTATGTAAGGCGGGATGGGCCGGACTGTCCTGAATGCCTTTATGACGTCAGAAACGCCTATTTGGGCCCTTAGCGGGCTTATTATTTCCCTTTGGTACAGCAGGTCCAGGCATTGGCGCCCGGCCTGGTCCCTGTCCATCCAGTCTCCAAGGAATTCCTTGGGGAAGGACTGGGGCAGGAGCGTGGATACAAAGGCGGAGGAAAGGCATACCTGGATTTCCGTTCCAGTCTTCCTGGCGTTGTCCCAGACAATGTCCCAATTGAAACCTTGGCCCTTTTCAAGCAGGTAGTCCAGGTCTATGAAAGCATTGAGGACACTGCCGGAACTGGTCTTGTCAGAAAGGTTCCTGTACAGGTTCACAAGGGAGATGAAGACCATATCCTCCCGGCAGGGGAGAAGGCATTTCCCGGAAGCCACCGTCACTTCCTTTGCCCTGGCAAACAGGCCCTGGTTCAAAGAAGACTCTTTTCCGGTGTTCATCTGGATGTATCTGTGCAGGTCTATTGCGCTCTCCTGGGTCTCGCCAATGCTGAAATCCCAGCTGTGGGCGCATTTGAAAGGAGTGTATCCCAACGCCTCTGTTGCCTCCGCGGCCTTGTGGAAGTCCTGTTCGCGGACCAGGATGTCAATGTCTCCCATCCATCGCGGGAAATCCGGGCGGTAGGCTTTCATCGCCCCTCCTTTGAGTACTACCAGTGGTATTTGCAGGGACTCGAGCCTGCCGGCAATCTTTGAGAAATGGGCGTACAGCTTAAGGTTTTGGAATCTGCAATATGTCAGGACACCTTTCAGGCGGGGCATCACGGAATCCGGGAAAGAAAGGTCCGGATGGGTTTTCATAAGATATGAAAGGAGGAGGACGCTGGGGAAGGGGGCCTTCTCTATATCCCAGCCTTCCAGGAAGGCATCCAGGCGTTCCTGGGTCACGGATGGCGAAAGAGCCAGGGAAAGGAGCTGGCGTTCTTCCGTCTCCAGCACTTCCCGGGTCAGAACCATAAGAACCTTATTTACCGTCTCTCTTCCGTTCATATCATAAAGTTAGCAATATCTTGTCTAAGTCCACCTATTTGTGACGTATAACGTAAATGATTCTTGAGGTGAAGTCCTTGAGACCGTCCTCCCAGATTGACAGCAGTCCTCCATAAACCGCAAATGCAACGATCCCGGTGACCAGGGCATAGGCAAGGAAGAGCCATATTGAGGCGGACGGGTCTATGGGCAGGAGGGGGAGAAGGAAGTGCAGCGCCGCGAAGGCGATGATTCCAGGGACAAGGCATCGGGCATAGAGCCTGATGTAAAAGGACAGCGGTTCGTGCAGGGCGCTTCTGAATAGGAAGAAAGGCTTCCAGGAAAGAGTGATTATCAGCTGGCTTATTATGACTCCCGCCAGGACTCCGTCCAGGCCGAAACGGCGGCCAAGGAGGATGGAGAGGCAAACGTTGATCGCAGCCTCTGCTATAGGGGACCAGATATCGTGGAACAGGCCGTGGGCGGTAAGGTAGTCATCCACCACGTTGCGCGTATTGCTGATGTAAAACTGGAATATGATCAGGGCCAGGGTGGAATGGCCAAGCACATATTCCGGCCCAAGCCAGATGCTTACAAAGGGATCGGCAAGGAACCACAGGCACAGGCAGCATATTCCCACAATGAGCATACGGGAAGAGAACAGTTCCCTGAACACCTTCATAATGAGTTTCTTGTCTCCCTCCACCACCATATTGCCAATTCCGGAAGATACCCCGGAATACAGGGCTGTGAGGATTGCCGTAAGGTTGGTGGTCAGTATGAGATAGTTGCCGTAATAACCCACTACTGCAAGGGACGTGAATGCATAGATGAAAATAGGGCTCGATTTGGCAACGGCGTATCCGCCAAGTTTATGGAAGGCAATGTACCGTGTCTTCCTGATGATATCGGGATACTTTTGCCTGAGGTCCTTTGTTACCTGGACCTTTTCCTTGAGGAAAGGATAATTCCGGTTGACTATTATGCCTATCAGTATTGCACTTATAGTGGCGGAAAGCGCCTCAAGGAACAGCCACCAGATATACCCGTGCTCCATATAAAGGACCGCCAGGGTCTGAAGGACCAGCTTGACCAGCGCGACCAGTTTTGTGCAGAGCAGCACCTTGTAATTCTTCTGGTCTGCAAACAGCACGTTCTTCTTGTAGTTGAAGAAATACCACAGCAGGGAAGAATACAGCAGGACTCCGTAAGTGGCATAGGAATACCATATTGGAAGCGGAGACTTCCCAAAGATGCGGGGTATGAAGCAGAACACCACCAGGCTTCCCGCCAGGACAAATGTTCCTATTATACGGTAAAGGCGACCCTGGAGTGCGACAATCTCTTTTATAGACTGCTCGTCCCTGCTGAACAGCGGTTTGTACAGGGTCACAGCGACTGCCGTCTCAATTCCCAGTTCCGCGAGGTTCAGGAAATCCAGGATACTGGAGGCGGTTGTGTTCAGGCCCATTACCTCCACTCCCAGGATGCGGATGAAGATGCGCCTTGAGAAGAAGCCTATGAGCATTGCAATAACCTGGAGGATAAGCGCTGTGGCGCTGTTTCTCAGACTATTGCGTGTCCTTCCGTATCCGGGCTCCTGAATCATGGGCATAAAAGTACATATTTTCCATTATTCAGTCAAGCATGGTTTGTGTATTGTAAGGCAGTTGTTATATTTGCATCTTGTTATGGTCAAAGGATTCTATTCAGCCTTCTTGCTGCTTTCAGCCCTGCTTTCCGCACCAGCGTCAATTTCAATCCCGGCAGAGTCTCTGGGGGATGTCCAGTACGAGGTGCGCTACAAGCTGGCAGGGATAACAAGCAAAGTGGCGGATGCCACAATTTCCCTTGACAATGATACCTGGAATGGTCAGGCCGTACTTCATTCACACGCGGCCATCCGCGCCTCTTCAATATTCCGGCTGTTTATGGATGCGGAGTATATAGCGGATGCATATCTTTCCAGCGGCCAGCAGGAGCCCATATATTATTTCAATCCCATAAAGAAGGGTAACAAGGAAGGCAAATTCGAGTGCGTATATGACGGCAAGGCCAGGACAATAACTTCCGTCTTCCAGCGTCCGCCTTCCGATGCGGTCACAAAGACCTTCCCCCTGGACGGTTTGTCAATGGACCTGCTCTCCCTTCTGGTATATGTCCGCTATCACGACATCCCTTCAGGCAGTCCCTTGTCTATGCACCTTCTGATGGGCGGCAAATATGTGGCGGCCACCCTGACAAACCAGGGTCCGGACACTGAGCGCTATCCCGGAACGGAGCGCTTCCAGCTCAAGATGATAGACGGAGGCCTTATGGAGAACGGCAGCGGAAACGAGATAACCGTATGGCGCTCCACCGGAAACGACCGCCGTATCCTTGGCCTTGAAACAACCCTCAGTTCCGGCGTAATGACAGTTGCAATAAAAGAATGAGCCCCATAGCATTCTGCTGCAGGGCTCATTGTCATTTATGATATCCAGGCCTAATAGTTGGCCACTTTCTTAATAGTCAGAGGAATCATTGAGTTGTCCGTAACGGCCATGAATTCAATGGCTCCGGCACCCTTTACATACAGTCCTACAGGGGATCCGGTGTGGCCGCCGTGGGTCCAGATATATCCTGCCTGCCTGTCTGCATAGGCGATGGCGTCAGATACGATACGGTTGCTCACTGAGTACAGAGCCTCTACCATTTCTGTCTGGTTAAGCACGAACGCCCTGTGATACAGATCCCTGAAATGGGCTTCCTGGGCTGCGGAAACAGGAATTGTGCTCCAAAGGCCAAGGTGTTCGCTGAGGAATGCCTGCATCTGCTCGTATGAAGGGATCCTGCGGTTGGGGAGGGGGTTCCTGTCCGGACCTACACCTGCAAATTCACGGAAAAGCTTGTTGATCTCTCCCTCGCTCTTCTTGTGTCCGTAGAGGTATTCAGGATGCATTATGTAGTTGTCTCCAAGCTCGAGGCCTCCGGTCTCGTGGTCTGCGGTGATGAGGATGAGGGTCTCGTCCGGGTGCTTGGCGTAGAAATCGAGAACCACGTCGATGGCCTTTGCAAAGTCGTTGACTTCCTTGATGTTGCAAATGGCATCGTTGTTATGTCCGGCGCCGTCTATCTCGCCGCACTCTACCATATAGAAGAAGCCCTTCTTCTTGAAGTTTCCGTACAGATAGTCGATTCCTGCGGCGACGAAGTCGGAAAGGGTGGTCTCTCCGGGCTGCTGGTCCATTGCAAAGTTGACGTCAGTGGAAGAGTAGTTGGTGTCCACACAGATGACGCGGCCTTTCTGGGAGGAAAGGTTTCCAAACTGGTCACGGCCGTAGAAGACGGAGATGCCGGCATCCTTGGCTTTGTCCTCGAAATACTTGGAGTCGTGTCCGGTATTCCTTTCAGTGATGAATCCTCCGCCTGCGGCGAAATCTATGAAATCAGCCTCTATGAGCTGGTTGGCAATCTTCTCATACTCGTTGCGGTTGTCAGCGTGGCCGTAGAAGGCGGCGGGAGTTGCGTGGTTCACGCCCACGGTGGTTGCAACGCCGGTGCCGAATCCCTTTTCGTGAGCCCATACGCAAATGCTAGGGATAGGCTTATGGTCCGGGTCAAGGCCTATTGCGCCGTTATAGGTCTTCACTCCTGAAGAGAGGGCGGTGCCGCTGGCTGCGGAGTCCGTCACAAGTGAAGAGGACGAGAATGTGGTGACCATTGTGCGTACGGGGAACTGGGTGAAGTTGATGAACTGAGGGCCGTCTCCGGTTGTCTGGTTGTAGTTCTGGGCTCCGTAAACCTGGTTGATTCCCATACCGTCTCCAATCATAAAGAATACGTACTTGGGGCCTGATTTCTTACGTGCGTCTGCAGAGAAGATCAGTACTGAAGAAAGGACTGAGACCAATGCAAGTCTCAAGAAAATGTGGATTCTATTCATGTGATACTAATTATTCGATATGAAACAAATATATAAAAAATTTTCAATATTAAGGGGGAGTACATATTTTTCGTATATTAGCAATTGTGAAATGGCTTGTCAGAATACTCTTGATCCTGCTCACCTCCTGTGTCTTTTCGCTGTCCTTGAACGCGCAGGAAGCGGAATACACGGAGGGTCACGCCTTCTATCGTGGCCGTCAGGCAATGCGCTACAATATAGCCTATCAGGGCACTTATTTCTGGTACAGTCCAACTTTTTCTTACGGCAGCATAATGTGGGACGGGAAGAGGTATGACGGAGTATTGCTGAACATTGACGCCGTGCAGCAGGAAGCGCAGGCTTATCCTCCTGGAACAACCTTGGCAATTGCCCTGGACCGCAACCACATTGACTGGCTGGAGATGGACGGGAAGCGTTTTGTGAACCTGTCAAAGAAAGGCTATCCTGTCCCGGAAGGTTTTTATGAGGTGATTGAAGAAAGCCCGGAGGGGACGGTTTTCAGGCAGCTTGTCAAGATGGTAGCCGTAGATTTGTCCGATGCGGAAAAGAACCGTCACGCTTCATATTATTTCAACAGTGCAGAGACGTTCTATCTGGAGCGGGACGGATCGCTGCTGGAGATGAGGCGAAGGCGCGCCCAGCGGTTGCTCCGCAACCCCAGGGGCCGGAGCATCGCCTCCGCCGTAAAGCCCAGGGCCAAGGCGCTCCAGCCCAGCGTCCCTTCTGCGCAGGACCTTCTCCTGCCTGCCGATTTACCAACGCAGACCTCCCTGCAGGCTCCGCCGTCCGGAACCGGCCTCACGGTTGACGGCAAGGAAATCTATGCGACGCTCCCCCCGGATTATTTCTCTTCCGGGCAGAAGGAAGAAGACGACGAACTGCTGCGGCTGCTCAACGCCGGAAATGAAATGGTCACCTTCGCCAACAAGGTTTACGAAGTGGGCCAGGCGGAGAACGCCCGCGGAGACCGGGCCGTGGTTCACGGAACGGTGCGCGACATCCTTTCCGGAGAGCCTATAGCCGGAGTGGTGGTTTCCGGAGGCAAAGGCGGCACCTATGCCCTGACAGACAACGACGGCAACTTCCGCCTGTCCCTTCCAACGGGGGACAACACGCTGGATTTCAGCGGATTCTCGCTGGAGGACCTTCACCTCAACGTCCACGTGAACAGCGACGGAGGCCTTGACGTGGTGATGAAGGAAAAGGTCACTTCCCTGAGGGAGGTTATAGTCTCTGCAGAGAGTATGGTCAACCACCGCGATTCCAGGATGGGCATAGAGCGCGTGAGGATCAACACCATTTCAAAGATCCCTTCGGCCTTTGGCGAAGCGGATGTCCTGAAGGTGGTGCTCACCCTCCCCGGAGTGAAGAGCGTGGGGGAGGCTTCCAGCGGATTCAACGTCAGGGGCGGTTCGGCAGACCAGAACCTGGTCCTTTTCAACGACGGCACAATTTACAATCCAAGCCACTTCTTCGGGTTGTTTTCCGCTTTCAATACCGATGTGATCAATGACATCGAGCTCTACAAGAGTTCAATTCCCGCGGAATTCGGTGGACGAATCTCATCGGTGCTGGACGTCCGCGGCAGGGAGGGCAATTCCAAGAAAATACAGGGCTCGCTGGGCCTTGGCCTGCTTACAAGCCGCTTCCACGTAGAAGGCCCAATACAGGAAGACCGTACCACGTTCATAGTGGGAGGCCGTACCACATATTCCAACTGGATCTTCAACCTTCTGCCTCCAAATACCAGTTACTCCGGAGGAAAGGCTTCTTTCAGCGACCTCAACGCATCCGTGACACACCGTGTGGATGACAGGAATACCATTCAGATGTATGGATACTGGTCAAGGGACGGCTTCACTTTTGACGGGGACACGACATTCCGGTATTCCAACCTGGACGTGGCCCTGAAATGGCGCCGGACAATGTCCGCCGGGACCGGAATGACATTGGTGGCCGGATACGACCGCTATACCAATACTGTAGATGACAATTTCAACACGGTGTCAGCCTTCAAGTTCACCACAGGTGTGTCCCAGGGCTTTGTTAAGGCCGGGTTCCAGACCGTGATAAACGACTGGCACACCCTTTCCTACGGCGCGCAGGCCATCCTGTATGACCTCAATCCCGGGTGGATGGGCCCGCTTACGGACTCATCCCTTGTGGAGCACAAACTGCTGCCAAGGGACCGCGCCCTGGAGTCCGCCCTGTATGTGAGTGACAACTGGAAGCCCGGAGACAGGCTCTCGATGGATGTAGGAGTGCGCCTCTCCGCTTTCAACGCCTTCTCTCCCAACAAGTTCTATGCGGCTCCTGAAGTGCGCGCATCGGTAAAGTATTCCTTGCTGGACCAGCTCACGGTCAAGGCTGGCTTCAACAGTATGAACCAGTACATACATCTCATCTCCAACACTTCTTCAGTGTCTCCTATGGATGCCTGGCATCTGGCCAGCGCGGCGCTCAAGCCCCAGAAGGGCTGGCAGGCCGCCGCGGGCCTCTACTGGACTGTATATGACAACAGCATAGACCTTTCCCTGGAAACCTATTACAAACGGGTGTCCCATAGCCTGGACTACAAATCCGGGGCGGTCCTCATAATGAACGAACACCTTGCCGACGACCTGGTGGAAACCTTTGGGAAGGCATACGGTGTGGAATTCATGATCAAGAAAACCGTGGGCAAGCTGAGCGGATGGATGGCGTACACATATTCCCGTTCACTCCTCAAGGAGATGCAGGACAGGGGAGTGGAAACCATCAACGGAGGCAAATGGTACAACGCCCCGCACGACAAGCCGCACGACTTCAAGCTGGTGGGCAACTACAAGTTCACCCACAGGTATTCCCTGTCCGTAAACGTTGACTATTCTACGGGACGGCCGGTGACCATTCCCGTGGCAGTTTACAGGTACGGCGGCGGATACCGTCTGGCATATTCATCCAGGAACGGTTACCGCATTCCTGATTATTTCAGGATGGACGTGGCGGTAAACATAGATCCCGGGCACTATCTGCTCAAGCTTACCCATATGTCAATGACCATAGGCGTTTACAACGTCACAGGCCGCAAAAATCCATACTCTGTATTCTATAATACGCGTGGAGGCACTTCGATAGATGGATATATGGTTTCCGTCTTTGCCACACCTGTCCCGTATATCAACCTTAACCTCAAGTTCGGATGATAAAGAAGATATACATACCGGTACTGGCGCTTGTCTTCCTGGCAATGATGTCCGTCTCCTGCATCTACCCGTTCACTCCGGAATCAGAGGACGGGTCGGGTGCCCTTGTAATAGAAGGCGACATCCTCATAGGGAAAGAAACCGTGATATCCGTCAGCCGCACGGCTCCCATCTCCGATCCGGACGGTTACAAGGCTCCGCCGGCTGGAAAGGTATGGGTTGAGAATGACGCAGGTGCAGTGTTCAACGGGGTCGAAGATCCCAAGACCCCCGGCAGATATACTGTAGATACCCGCAGCGCGGACACTTCTCCCAACTATTGTCTCCATTTCCTGGATTCAGAATCCGGAAAGGAATACGTGTCGGCCTGGGAGCGGGTATGTTCCGCACCGGTCATCGACTCCCTGTCCTACAACCTCGATTACGACAGGTCAAAGCTCAACATAGCCTTGAGCATGCACGCCCTCAAGGAAAGTTACTTCAAGTGGAGCTATGTGGAGGATTGGGAATACCATTCCCTCTATTACTCACAGATCAAGTTCATTCCCATCTACGATTATGTACACGGCATACGCACTATAGTTGACGGGAGAATAGAGAAGAGGGATTATTATGACAACATCTATGCTTGTTACAAGCACGGTGAATCCACCCAGATAATGACCTTCTCCACGGAGAACCAGACGGACGACAGGTTCGTGGACCTGGAATTCCTTCCCATCTCCAGGGATGACTTCCGGATCTCTTACCTGTACAAGATCACAGTTGACCTTGAACCGCTCACAAAGGATGCATACCTTTACTGGGAGAACATCAAGGGCAATTCAGAATACAACGGCAACCTGTTCGCCCCCAACCCCAGCGAACTTGTGGGCAACATCCGCTGCCTGCAGGAGCCGGACGAGATGGTGATGGGTTATGTGAACGTTGCCCAAATTGCCCGCAAGGACTTGGTCGTCAGCCATTTGAAGGCCAATTTCTATATGAGTTCCGAACCCGTTTCGGAAACAGCGTCCGTATTGCTTGACAAGAGCCAATACGTTACCTACTTTGTCAAGGAAGAATACCTTCCTTACAATTATTATATGTTCCCTGGCAATGTCAACGAGACCTATTGGGCCCCCGCCCGGTGCGTAGACTGCAAGCTGCTTGGAGGAACCTATGAGAGGCCGGAAGGCTGGCCGCCGGTAGAAGATTGAGTTATGAGAAAGAACCTGTTGGCCATAATTGTAATCCTGGCCGCCGCAATATTGCCGGCGGAGGCCCAGATGCGCCTGTCCGAGCGGGTTTATCTGTCTACGGACCGGGACGTTTACGTAGCGGGCGACGAGATGTTCGTGTCCGCCTTCTGCCTTAATGTCTCAGGAGGGGGGCTTTCAAATGTAAGCAGTACCGCATATCTGGAACTCGTCTCCCCGGAAGGACCCGTCCAAACGGCAAAACTTGCCCTGGAAGGAGGGCGGGGCGGAGGAGTTATCTCCCTTCAGAACACAATTCCAACGGGAGAATACCGCCTTGTGGCCTATACCGCCCAGTGCTTCAATGAGGAAGGATACAATTTCCTGGAAGGGGCCCGCACCCTGGCCATCATCAATCCGTTCACCACTGCCCGCGCTTCTTCAGGAGTGGAAATCCTCTCACCGGAAGAATACCTCCAAGTGAAAGACGGCAACGTACGCCCTTCCGCAGGCGGCATAAGCCTTGACACAAGCGGCCCAGTAAGGATAACCAACACTTCCGCCGGAACCGTGACGCTGAGCCTTTCCGTATTCAATGACGACGGCATCCCTTCGCCACCTACCGTGAATCCCGTATCCTTCGCTGCCAATGCCACCGCAGGCCGCAGTTTCCGGGACAGGAGGGAAATAGATTACGAAGGGGAAATCATCCGTACCAGGCTTGTGGGAACGGCGCAGGAAACTGCGGATGCGGAAGGCAAACTGGCATACCTGTGCGTTCCCGGACGCACTGACGACATTTACTCTGCATTGATGGATGAGGACGGGACCGCGACTTTCTATACCAGGAACATCTATGGGCAGACCAATCTTGTGCTGGATGCAGGAAGTGCTTCCGGCAGCGCCCACCTGGAGATAGTCCCGCCTTTCGCAGGCGTGCAGGACCCTGGCATCCCGGCGCTTCCGCTCAGCTATTCCCTTCAGGACAGGATACTCCAGAGAAGTATGTCTATGCAGCTCCAGCGTGCCTCCCACGCAGATTCCCTCTATACTGCGCTGCCCATTCCAGACAGGCATTTCTTTGCCGATTCCGTGGTTTACTACCTTGACCACTACACACGGTTCCCCCTGATGGAAGAGCTGTTCGTGGAG
>JAGCYZ010000050.1 GCA_017960545.1 Bacteroidales bacterium | reverse complement strand
TGGGGATTGTCAGCGCAAACAAGGGACAGGAGCGTGGATTTCCCGGCTCCATTCTGTCCAGTAATGGCCCAGCACTCCCCTTCCCTGACTGTCCAGCTGAGGTTGTCAAGGATGGTGCGGGAATCGTAGCGGATGGTTATTCCGTTGAATTTAAGGATTACATCACCTTTGTCTGCATTATAGAAGCTTTCGGCTGAATAATCCTTATGCGGCAGGGAAAGGATCTCTTCCCTGATTCTAGAGCAGAGTGGAGAAAAAGCCGTATCCGGCCTGAACTCCGCAGCTGGAATCATTTTGCCGGGTGTAAGGTCTTTCACAGGTATGACGTGGGTGATAAAGGGAGGAAGGACATCTACACGTGACATCACCAGGATCATCATTATCCTGTTCTTGCAGCCAAGCTCGCCCAACAGGTCTGACAGCAGATCCCGGGTGGATGCATCGAGCCCAATGAAAGGGTTGTCAAGTATCAGGACGCGGGGCATTGAGAAAAGCGCCCTTGCAATCTGGAATTTACGCAATTCTCCGCTGGAGAGCGATATTATGTATTTGTCAAGGAGAGGCTGGAGGTGGAACATTTCATAGAGGCTGTCGCGGAGGCGTTCCTTTGCGGGAATGTCTTTGCCCGAAGCGCAGGCAAGGGCGAAGGCGTTGTCAAGCAACTCCCCCGCCGTGGGCGTCTCCTCATCAATTTCCACGCTGTTCCAGCGCAGCTGGTGGTAGTAATTGTTTCCGGCTTCGCCATAAGCATCCTGGAAAGCGATATACCTGATGTTGTCGCTGACCATAGGGGAGTGCGAGGGAGAAAAATCATAGCTGATGGGATTGCCCGGCAGCCGGCGGCGCCCCAGAAGGATGTTCACCAGATCCGTCTTCCCCGCCGCATTGTCTCCAATGACGGCTATCTGCTGCCCTTCCTGCAGGCAAAGGTCAAGGGGCCCGGATATTTTTATTATGCTTTGCACTTTTTTTTTCTTAAAATTGCAGTCTCAAAACCAGACAGTTATCTCCATGGGCTTTGTTGACACTCTTAAAAGACTGGCCAAACATACTCTTTTCAGCCTCCTGGGAACAGCCACGGATACACTTGTGCTATGGCTGCTGTCTTCTTTGGTTTTCAAGAGCTATGTGGGAGAATACATCATTTCCCCTATAATCTCCTTTGAATGCGCCACGCTGGTCAATTTCCTGTCTTCCAGCAAACTGGTTTGGAGAGACCGTATGAAAGGCCAGAGCCTTGGATCCTATTTCAAGCATTTCCTGGGTTTCAACGCCTCCTACGCAGGAGTTTTCCTGCTCAAGATGGCTTTGCTCCTTGGTCTTGAAAGGATCAGCGGATGGGACGTTGTATGGTGCAACCTCATAGCCGTCACCATCTGCGGATTCATCAACTTCTTTATGAACGAGAAGGTTATCTTCAAGTCTAAATCTTGACGGGCTTATACTTTGGCACAAGGGATTTCATAATTATCCAAGCCACAAGATAAGCTATTCCGCAGAAACAGAACATCACAAAGTATCCGCCCTGCTTTCCTTCAAATCCAAGGAAGCTGAAAGCAGCGCCCATCGCCTCTGTCTTGGTGAAAAGGGCTCCCGCAACCTTCTGCACTATTGCCGAACCGATTCCTCCGGCCATGCCTCCAATTCCCGTGATTGTTGCCACGGCGCTCTTGGGGAACATATCACCAATGGTGGAGAACAGGTTTGCGCTCCAGGCCTGGTGCCCCGCTCCCGCAAGGCCAATGAATATTGCAGGCCACCACGCTGATTGTACTCCCATTGGCTGCGCGAACAGCGCAAAGAGAGGGAAGAAGGCGAATATGAGCATTGACAGCATCCTTCCGTTGTACGGATGCATCCCTTTCTTGTCCACGAACACCCTTGGAAGGTATCCCCCAAAGATGGACAGCACCGTGACAATGGCGTAGAGCACAATGATCAGCGCCATTCCCATTCCGGAAGAAGACTTATAACCGAACTGGTCCGAGAAATATGCCGGGGCCCAGAACAGGAAGAACCACCATACTCCGTCGGTGAGCGCCTTTCCGGTGATGAAAGACCACGTCTGCTTGAAAGAGAAGCACTTCCACAGTGAAACCTGCTTCTCTTTTGCGGCCTCCTGCTCACGCGCTTTGGCTTCTGCCGCCTCGGCTTCGTCGTCCTGATGTATATACTCCAATTCGGCGGCGTTCACGTGTCTGCTCTTTTCCGGTTTTTCATAGCTGAACAGCCACAGTCCCATCCACAGGAAACCCAGGGCTCCTATTATTATGAATGCCATCTCCCAGCCGAACTTGAGAGCCAGCGGCGGAATTGCCGCAGGTGCCACGAGAGCTCCCACGGAAGCTCCGGCGTTGAAGATGGACGTGGCAAAAGCGCGGTCTTTCTTGGGGAAATACTCCGCGGTGGTCTTGATGGCGGCGGGGAAGTTGCCGGCCTCGCCAAGGGCGAGCAGGCACCTTGCCGCCAGGAACAGCCACACGCTGGTGGAAGCTATGGCAAGAGCTGCCGCCGAGCCGTTCTGGACGGAGCGGAGAGCCTCGACGCTCTCATAACCGTGGATCTGCATGGTCATCCTTCCGCAGAAGGCGTGAAGGCAGGCCGCGGCGGACCAGATTCCTATGGCCCAAAGATATCCTTTCTTTGTACCCATCCAATCTACGAACTTTCCCGCAAACAGCATACATATTGCGTAAGCAATTGAGAATATGGATGTTATGGTACCATAATCATTGTCATTCCAATGGAATTGCGGGGCAATGAAATCTTTCCAGGTAAGGGAAAGGACCTGACGGTCCAGATAATTGACGGTAGTGGCTATGAACAACAGTGCAATTATCCACCATCGCCAGTTGGTCATCAGTTTTTTCTGTGTGGACATAAAGAGTGGTTTAGAGTATCAGTGTGGCTACTATGGGATTGTGGTCGGACACATAAGCCCTGTCTCCATAACGGCCTGTAATTGTCTTGAATTCAAGGCAGGAACTGAATCCCTTGATGAATATATGGTCTATCTTCTGGGATACCTTGCCGTAATTGTGGTAAGTACGCACATCGTCCGTCTGGAAGGCAACGTTGCGGGCGTTCTGGAAGGATTCCTTTACCGGAACAAGTATCACATTGTCCTCTTCCATATTGAAACCGCCCGTCAGCACTACAGGCAAGTTGGTGGTGTTCAGTTCTTCTATCTTCTTGAGTATGAGATCTATGGCCTTGCCGCGGAATTCCGCGCCGTCAACGTCTATATGGGTGTTCACCATAAAGAAACTGTTTCCGGAATTCTTGTCCTTGATTACCGCCCATACCGCAGTGCAAGCGTGATCCGCTTCCCAGCCGAAGGACGGTTTGTCCGGAGTGTCAGACAGCCAGAAAGTGCCGCTCTTGCCCACAGACATTTTCTTGGAATTGTACAATATGCTGGTGTGCTCGCCAAGTTTCTTGCCGTCGTTCCTGCCAACTCCCACCCATTTGTACTGTGAGAAATTATCCTTGAAGAAAGTCAGCTGACCCAGGGAAGGCTCCTGCAGCCCAACCACGTCCGGAAGCAAGTCATCCATCATAAATCCTACAGGAGAGAAGCGGAATTCCCAGGAATTGGTGCCGTCTTTATTCTCGTCCCCGCGAATGTTGAAAGACATCACGGTAACGCTGGATGGCTCCTTTGCAAAGGAAAAAACGCAGATCAAAGCTGCCAGGGAGGCCAATAGAACTCTTTTCATACAACAAAGATATAAATATTATTGCTACTTTTGCCAGACACGCAAATTGAACGATCCATGTCTGAAGACACATTCTCCCAGTTGGGCAAAATACAGGCCATAAGGCAATTATATTCAGGAACCGGCTACAGTCCTTTCAAGGGCGCGGCTTTCCCTGCTTCGGAAAAGGGCGCGCAGATAGCGACCGCTTCCAGGACGTTGCTGGAAGGAATAGACTTTGACCTGGTTTACTTCCCCCTTCAGCACCTTGGATACAAGGCCGTGCTGGCCGTCTGCGGCGAACTATATGCTAAACTGACCCATCCGCGCAGCCTGACCGTCAATCTGGGTGTTTCTGCAAAACTGGATTACCCGCAGGTAAATGATCTATGGCAGGGGATAGTCGCGGCTGCCAAGGAACACGGCTTCAAAGAAGTTGACCTGGACCTGACGCCGTCCAGGAACGGCCTTGTGATAAGCGTAAGCGCAGTGGGGGAGACCTCCCTGCTTACCGCCAAGCGCCGCAGCGCCGCCAAGAGCAAGGACCTGATATGCATTTCCGGGCGCCTTGGCGCTGCTTATATGGGCCTGAGGGTGCTGCAAAGGGAAAAGAAGTTCTTTGAGAGCGGTGGAGAAGTAAGCCTGGAGGCAAACAAGATGCTTGTACAGGCCTATCTGAAGCCGGAACTGAACGCGGGAACCGTGTCCCAGCTGGAAGACGCGGAGATATATCCTTCCCACGGTTATTTCCTTACCCGCGGCCTTGCCGATGCCATTAAGCGCCTGTCCCGCGACAGCGGCCTTGGCGCAAAGGTCTATGCGGCAATGATTCCCTTCGAAGGCAACACCTTCAATCTGGGAAAGGAAATGGACATAGATCCCATTTCGGCCGCTATGAACGGGGGAGACGATTTCCAATTGCTCTTCACCGTCCCAATCCTCAGCCTTGAGAAATTCCGCCGGGATTTCCAGACCTTTGACATCATAGGCCACCTGGCCCTCCCGGAGGCAGGAACGGTCCTTGTCACCCCTGAAGGCCTTGAAATGCCTCTCACTGCCCAAGGCTGGCCTGAGGAATAAGGCTCAACGTCCAGATTTTTTAATCATATCCGCAACCTTGGCGGTGAATCCCTCCTGCTTTGCCAGCTCTTCAAGGTTGAAGTGGAGACGGTATTTCCATTGGTTGTGGGCATCCGCCGGGAAGTTGATTCTCTCCGACATAAAGTCTTTGCGGCGCAGGTCCGGGTCAATTGACAGCCAGTCCTGAATGGGGAATATTGCCAGCATCGATACTGAATCAAGGTTGTCGCGGAGTATCTGTGCGCATTCTTCCGGGGTGCGGTCTTCTTCCGGTTTCTGCATACGCAGGGTCTCCAGGTCGTGACTGGAGGTGGCGCAGACGCTCAGGTACGGCCACGGACGGCCCTTTTCCATCTGAGGCATCTCCAGGGAAAGGATTTTCTCGTGGTCCATCACCTCGTGCACGCACTTGGGAACCATTCCAAGGTCTTCTCCGCAGGCGAGCATTCCCGTAGCGCCCAGCAGTTCAGGAATCTTCTTTTGGCCGTTGTGCTTCCAGAAGGCCTCGTGCCGGTGATAGAAGAAGTCCCAGTACATTCCGTCATAGGTCTTTTTCTGCCAGAAATCCAAGGCCGAAGTGTCCGGGGAGATGCGGGGGTGGAACCAACCTTTGAGGTGCGGGTCCTCAAGGAATATGGAGGGGTCTTCAGGAAGGCCGGCCTTGGCCAGTTCGTCCGCGCTGTATGGCAGCGCAGGATTGAAATGGCCCATACTGCCGCCTGAATACTGGGCTGGAATCTCCCAAATACGGAAGAATCCAAGTATATGGTCTATCCTGAAAGCGTCAAAGAATTCCGCCATCTTGCGCAGGCGGGCCTTCCACCAGGCATAGCCGTCCAGGGCCATATTGTCCCAGTTGTAGGTTGGAAAGCCCCAGTTCTGGCCTTCTTTGGAGAAGAAATCCGGCGGGGCGCCGGCGCGTGAGTCCAGGTTGAAGAGTTCAGGATGGAAATGGGCGTCGGCGCTGTCAGCGCTGACTCCAATTGGCAGGTCTCCCTTCAGGAAGACGCCCTTGGAGCGCGCGTAATCCACCTCCTCTTTCAGCTGCTTCTCCAGATGGTACTGGATCCAGCGATGGAAATCGGGGGAGTCGGAGTCTCTTTCGGCGCTGAATGCGGAATACTCATCCAGCCAGTAGGCGTTGTCCTTGCAGAATTTCTTGTATGCCGCTGTCTGCGCATCGGCTTGACCCTGGGCTTCGAATGCCTTGCGCATATATGCGGTCTTGGCCTTGAAAACAGCGGGGTAGTCGATGTCCGGAAGAGCGTTCAGGGCGTTACGCTTCTTGCAGAACGCGGCGTCTTCCTTCACGCCTATCTCCCCAAGGCGTATGTACATTGGATTAAGGGCGAAGCTGCTTACAGGCTTATACGGATAGGAGTCTTCCCAACTGCCGTTCCTTGTAGTGTCGTTGATGGGAAGCAGCTGGATTATGCACTGGCCTGTGGCCGATGCCCAGTCAATAAGGGGATGCAGGTCCCTGAATTCCCCTATTCCAAAGCCCGACGCGCTGCGCAGGGAGAATATGGGCACCGCAGTGCCAGCGCCGCGGAATCCAGGCTTGTCAAAGATGGCGGCCTGGTGCTCGCGCGGGAAAGGGCATCCCTTTATGGGACACTCCATCCATTTGTCATTGAATACTCCGTCCACGGTGCCTTTGGGCACTTTCTGGCTGTGATGGCGCCATTCGGTACGCACAATGCAACCGTCGCGCACCACCACGTATGTGTAGTCTTCAAGGTCTGCCAGGGCGAATTTTGGAATTGTGACGCTCCATATTGCGCCATCGCCCCATTCCATAGGATATTTCTTGTCTCTTGCCACCAGGAACAGGTTCTCTCCCCATTCCGTGTTGTACTTTATCTTGAATAATGCCCGCATTATCTTGCGCTGATTATAATTGCAGCTTTCCTAAGCCCGCTTGCAGAGGCCTCCAACGTTATTTCCCCAGGTATCTCGCCGCTTCGCACTATTGCGGTCATCTGACCGCTGAACAGGTGCATCTGCGGATCCTGGAAGCTTTCAAGACAGGTAGGGTCTCCGTTGGCAACGGCTTCAAACCGGCCCGCCCCGCTTACTTTCACTTTTACAAGGCGGTTGTCCAGAGGGCACGGATTCCCGTCCCTGTCAACCGCCGTTATGGTTACATAGGCCAGGTCCTCGCCGTCGGCATTTATCAGCTGCCTGTCCACGGACAGTTGCAGCGTAAATGCCTTTCCGGCGGTGCGCATCACCTTCTGCGCAGCCACCCTGCCTGCGGCGTCGTACGCCACAACCTTCAGTTCTCCCTTCTCATACTTGACATCATCCCACATAAGCCTGTGGCGCGTCAGCACTTCATCCTTGCTGAAGCTGCGGCGCCCCAGGCTGCGCCCGTTCAGGAACAGCTCCGCCTGCGGATAAGACGTATATACGAATACCGGTACCGTCTCCCCTTCGTGCCCCTCCCAATTCCAATGCGGAAGGATATGCAGAGTCCCCGCGTCAGGATTCCAAACGCTCCTGTACAGGTAGAACCTGTCCTTTGGGAGTGAAGCCAGGTCTATTATCCCGAACAGCGATGAATGGTTGGGCCATCTGTTGTAAGGCGTAGGCTCTCCCAAATAGTCGAAACCGGTCCAGACAAACTGTCCCATAACGTAAGGGAGGTCTTCGTCAGCTGCAAAGTCCTCGTCCGGGATATTGGACCAGCTGCAGTATTCCAGGTCATACGAACAGGACTGGTTGTCCGGGTGCTGCCTGTTTATTCCGCCCTGTGCCGGGAGGTAGTAAACACCTCTTGAACTTACTGTGGAGGCGGATTCGCTTGAAAGGATAAATCCCTGAGGCAAAAGCGCATAGGCCTGCTCAAAGCGATCCACTTTATAGTTGAAGGACGGAATGTCCAGAACTGCCGCAAAACCGTTGGCCAGAACCGCGTCAATCTGGTCCATTCCGCAGGTCACCGGCCTGGTAGGATCTTCCCTGTGACATATATCCTGCAGGAATCTGGCCGTGGCGGGGCCGTCCGGACGGCCCTGGCTGGGAACCTCGTTCCCTATGCTCCACATAACTACGGAAGGATTGTTCCTGAAATGCCTGAGCATATTGACCATATCCTTCTCCGCCCAGTCATTGAACAGCAGATGATATCCATTACGTGTCTTTGACACATCCCACTCGTCGAACGGCTCCACCATAAGCATAAAGCCCATCTGGTCACAAAGCTGCACCAGTTCTTCCGCCGGCATATTGTGCGATGTCCTGATGGCGTTGCACCCCATATCCTTAAGCATCACCAGTTGGTGACGCAGCGCCGCCACGTTCACGGCCGCGCCCAAAGGGCCCAGGTCGTGATGCTGGCACACGCCGCGGAACATTGTCTTTTCCCCGTTCAGGAAGAATCCTTCCAAGGGGCGGAACTCTATGGAGCGTATTCCAAATGTTGTCTCCACCTTGTCTGCCGGAGTGGTCCCTGCGGTAAGCACAATCCTGTTCCTGCCTGTCCTGGAATCTCTCTGGGTGTCAGCCTTTCCCCCGGTCCTGATCTCCGTCCTTGCACAGTACAGCACAGGATTCTCAGGACTCCAAAGGTCCGGATTCTTAACAATAAGCTGCTGTGTGACAGGCTGGTCCTGATAATAGATGCGTGTGTCGCGCGCTACGGCCACAATCCTTCCGCGCGCATCCAGTATGCTTGTTTCCAACGTGAGCACATCGCCCTGCGCGGCACCCTGGATTTCCGTACTTACGGTTATGGTAGCCTCCTCAGAAGAAACTTTGGGAGTGGTGACATACGTTCCCCAAACCGGAACGTGAACGGCGGGAGAACTCCTTAGCCTTACCTTGCGGTAAAGTCCTGCTCCCGGATACCACCTTGAAGACTGGTCCTGGTTCTCCAGCAGCACAACTATGCGGTTGCTCCCCTCCTTTACGCTTTCCGTGATGTCAAAATGGAATGAATTGTATCCGTACGGCCATTCGCCAACCTTTGTCCCGTTTACGAACACCTGAGCGTGGCTCATAGCCCCGTCAAACAGGAGTTCATATACGCGGCCCTCCGTGCCTTTGATGTCCACGTCCGTCACGTAACAGCCCTTTCCCACCCACGGAAGTCCGCCCGTGCGGCCTTCCTTGCGGGTTGCCTCGGTCTCTCCGTTCTGGACTATGGCCACCGTCTGCACGTCGTGCGTGCTCCCGAACGGGCCGGAAATGGCCCAGTCGTGCGGCACCGTCACGTCCTGCCACCCCTGCACGGCCTCTGTATCGTGCCCGAACCGGAATTTCCAATCCTTTAAGACAGTATCCTGCGTCTCCCCCTGCGCAAACAGCATTGCCGGCAGAAGCAGCGCCAGCAGAGATAAGGTCAATCTCTTCATATGTATCCAGTATTTTTGTAAAGATAACAAAAAAAAGGAACCATTAAAGGTTCCTTAAGAGATTGTTCAGACTGACTTTCTTGTCAATCAGGTCGTGGAGTTCAGCAATTGGAACCCTCTGCTGCTGCATTGTGTCGCGGTCGCGCACGGTGACGCAGTTGTCGTTGAGGGTCTCGTGGTCCACGGTGATGCAGAAAGGAGTTCCTATGGCGTCCTGGCGGCGGTAGCGCTTTCCAATGCTGTCCTTGTCCTCGTACTGGCAGTTGAAATCGTACTTGAGGTCGTTCATTATCTTCTGGGCAACCTCGGGAAGACCATCCTTCTTTACCAGAGGCAGCACGGCGGCCTTTACGGGGGCCAGGGCTGCAGGGATGCTCAGGACAACGCGGGTCTCGCCGTTCTCCAGAGTCTCCTCGTGGAATGAATGGCTGAGAACTGCGAGCACGGTGCGGTCAACGCCTATACTTGTCTCTATTACGTACGGAGTATAGCTCTCGTTGGTCTCGTTGTCAAAGTACTGGATCTTCTTTCCGGAGAATTTCTGGTGGTTTCCAAGGTCGAAATTGGTACGGCTGTGGATTCCCTCAAGCTCCTTGAATCCGAACGGGAACTGGAACTCGATATCTGTTGCGGCATTGGCGTAATGGGCCAGCTTCTCGTGGTCGTGGAAGCGGTAGTTCTCGGCTCCCATTCCCAGATTCACGTGCCATTTCATACGCTGCTCCTTCCATTTTGCGAACCACTCGAGCTCGGTTCCGGGCTTGATGAAGAACTGCATTTCCATCTGCTCGAACTCCCTCATTCGGAAGATGAACTGACGGGCCACAATCTCGTTGCGGAAGGCCTTTCCAATCTGGGCTATACCAAAAGGAATCTTCATCCTTCCGGTCTTCTGCACGTTCAGGTAGTTTACGAAGATGCCCTGTGCGGTCTCAGGACGCAGATAAATGATGTTGGCGCCCTCAGATGTGCTTCCCATAGAAGTGCTGAACATAAGGTTGAACTGGCGTACGTCAGTCCAGTTGCAGGTGCCGCTGATAGGGCAAACTATGTTGCAGTCAATGATAATCTGCCTGTACTCTGCAAGGTCGTTTGCTTTCTCCGCCTTTACATAGCGCTCGTGTACCTGGTCAAATTTAGCCTTCTCACGAAGCACGTTGGGGTTGGTTGCGCGGAACTGCTCCTCGTCAAAGCTGTCTCCGAACTTGCGGCGGCCCTTCTCAACCTCCTTGTTTATCTTTTCCTCGATCTTGCCCAGATAGTCCTCGATGAGAACGTCTGCGCGATATCTTTTCTTGGAATCCTTATTGTCGATGAGCGGATCGTTGAAAGCTCCCACGTGACCGGACGCCTCCCAGATACGGGGGTGCATGAAAATGCAGGAATCAATTCCCACAATGTTCTCGTTCAGGCGGGTCATTGCGTTCCACCAATAACTCTTTATGTTGTTCTTGAGTTCAACTCCCATCTGGCCGTAGTCGTACACGGCTGCAAGTCCGTCATAGATCTCGCTGGAAGGGAAAATGAAACCGTACTCTTTGCAATGCGCTACAAGCACTTTAAAAAGCTCATCCTGAGTCATACGCAGTAATTCAGTAAATTAAACGTTTATCTTAAGACCGCAAAAATAAAAATAATTAGAATAGTATCAAATTTTGATTAATTTTGCCCGCTATGAAACGGCTGATAATAAGCATAGGATTGGCTTTGTGCGCGCTGGTCTCCGGCTTTGGCCAGGAGGTTGAGCGCACTGACACCCTGCGGGAGGCCCGCATAGTGGCGGACCGGGTCCGCAGGGACCGCGCCGCCACCCAGACCGGCCTCCAAAAGCTGGACGGAAGCCTCCTTCGCCGCGGATTCGCCATTTTCAACACCCCCGATATAATAAAAACCCTGCAGATGATGCCCGGTGTTGCCGGAGGCACGGAACTTATGTCCGGCCTTTATGTGCACGGCGGTGACGGCTCCGACAACCTGTTCCTGCTGGACGGAGTACCCCTGAACCAGGTTACGCACCTCGTGGGCCTGTTCTCCTCTTTCAACACCGATGTCGTGGACGAACTGGACTTTTATAAGAGCGGCTTCCCCGCCCGCTACGGCGGCAGGATGTCGTCCGTAGTGGATGTCCGCACCCGCGAGGGCAGCTTCGACCAATATCACGGCACCTTCGCGCTCGGCCTCATTGACGGGCGCATTCAGGTGGAGGGCCCCATAATCAAGGGAACAACATCGTTCAACGTGGGCCTCAGGCGCACCTGGAGCGAGGTCGTGACCATCCCGGTGCTCTATTATCTGAACAAAAGGGAATTTGAGAACTATGGCGAAGGCCGTTCTGACAAGATGAACGCCAGTTACAACTTCAGCGATTTCAACCTCAAGGTCACACATAAATTCTCCAACGACAACCGTCTTTCCCTGAACCTCTACGGAGGGGAAGACCGCCTGCCCGTTACGGTCAGGACGGCCTCTTCCATCACAGATGACGGCGTGGAGCACTGGGGATACGACTCCGTCAAAGGCAGGCTTCAGTGGGGAAACTTCCTGGCCTCCCTCAATTGGCAGTACGACATCACGGACAGGCTATACCTGGAAACCACTGCCTATCGTTCTAAAAACAAGAACATAATTGGCGCAAGGCTGTCAATGTGGGATTGGGACGGGAAGGACGTTTATTACAACATAGGAGAGGACATCCGCGCCCACACAGTCACCACAGGATTGACCGCAAATGCCTATTTCAAGCCCGTAGAGGCGCATCACGTCCGCTTTGGTGCCCTGGTTCAGCACAAGGGCTACGCGCCGGAAAGAGAGTACCTTACGGAAAGCGAGGGAACGTCTTCGGACCTGAAGTTCTCCGGAAAGAACGATGTTCAGTTCAAAGCCTGGGAGAGTTCCCTTTATGCGGAAGACGAAATCTCCATCCTGCCCTGGCTCAAGGCCAACCTGGGCGTGCGCGGGGCCCTGTTTTCCGTGAACGGAAAGAACTGGGCCAAACTGGAGCCCCGCGCCTCGCTGATGTTCCGCCTTGGAGACAACTCGGACCTGAAATTCTCCTACTCGGAGATGAACCAGTTCGACCACAGCGTCGCCACCACCTACCTTGACCTGCCAACCAATACCTGGATGCCTTCCACGGCGGTGGTGAAACCTATGTTCTCCCGCCAGATTGCGGGAGGTTTCTACACCACCGCATCCTCCTGGCTCAAAATCACCCTTGAAGGCTGGTACAAGACAATGGACCACCTGTACGAATACGGCGGTCCAATGGCCATTTACCCGCCCATAGACTCCTGGGAAACCCTTTTCACGGAAGGACGCGGCAAATCCTGGGGAGCCGAGGCCGGATTCGAGATGGAGTGGGAGAAAATCACAGCCCAGGCATACTACACCCTCAGCTGGAGCCTGCGCAAGTTCGATGATTTCTACTTTGACTGGTACCCGGACCGCAACGACAACCGCCACAAGATAGACCTTCTGGCCAACTGGTACGTCAGTCCCAAGTTCGAACTGTTCGCCGGATGGCATTACCATACCGGCAACAAGATGACCGCCGTCTCATATGTTGTAAAGGGAGCTGACGACCAGGGAACACCCTTTACCCGCTTTGAAATATACGACCGGCCTAACAGCCTTAAACTCCCTGACTATCACAGGCTTGACATTGGAATGAACTTCAAGCGGACCACCCGCAAGGGACGCGAATCCACCTGGAATCTGAGCATATACAACGTCTATTGCCGTATGAATGCCGTATTCGCCCACATTACGGATGAATACGAGGACTATATGACACCTGAAGGATATTATAACGTAAGGCCTACAGGCAGGAGCGTGGCAGAGGCCTTCGGACTTATCCCTATCATACCAACCTTTGGCTATACCCTTAAATTCTGACCTGATGAAACAGCGGCTGATATACATATTCATTTTCCTGTGCTGCTGCCTGAGCGGTTGCGAATACTATTTTGAACCGGAAGGGCTGGACAAGGACTCCAAGCTCTATGTTCAGTGCATAGCGGGCAACACTGACCGCACATACATCAATATCCAGAAAGCAATGGGTATCAATAGCGGCGGTGACATAATGCCGGATGTAGAATCTGTTTCCCTTAAAGTGAACGGCAGGGAATGCGCAATAGAAAAGTTCGTCCTGCCGGATCCGCCGGAAAATCCCTATTATGCAGCAACCAAAACATCGCTAATCATTCTTCCGCAGGAACAGGAAGAATATTACACCCTGAAGCGCTACAATCTCTGGTACACGGACGCCCCAATAAAAGACAGCGACCAACTGACCCTGGAAGTTAAAGCCAAGGGCATGGAAGCTGTATCCGCTACCGCAAGCGTTCCGCAAAAGGTTGTCATTCAAGATGTTAAAGCCACACCCAAGATTACAACTGTCGCGGATTTCGATGTTACGTACAAAGAAAAATCTATGAGCTTTGACGTAAGAATCGCGGATGTTTCCCCAGATGATTATTATGGCGTACGCATTCCCATTGAAGTGAACACTACCTACACTTATGAAGATGGGCGTTCTGAAAGTCACAGCTATTCCGCATACGCCGGAATAATCAACAGGTCCGGCTCCGGAGTTATGGACGAAATTCAGAATGCAACAGGCGACTGGACTCCCGCCCTGTACAACAACTATTTCATAGATTCTTTCGGCAGCCGGAATATGTACTTAATCCCGGGAAACCGCATTAGAGACGGTCATATCCAATTCGACTGCAACGCCTATTTCTCTTCCGAAAGCATCAGACAAACCTACGACCTGGATCCTGAAACCGGACTAGCATCAACCAGTTACGTGGTCATCAGCATAAAAGGCAGTTATAAAGTAGAGGTATTCAGGGTCTCTCCGGAGTTTTTCAGGTACAACAAGGCGCAGTCAATGCTGGAGAACAATGACCTGGCTTCAGTGGGTCTGTCGCCTTCAACATTCAGTTATACTAACGTCAAAGGGGGATTCGGAGTGCTTGGAACCCTTACCGGAACTTCTACTCCCTGGTATCAAGCTCCCGCCGAACCTGAGCAATAAGTTCTCCAAAGAAGGGACGCGCATCCAGCTGAGGATGGGGGATTGTCAACCCCGGTTCGTCCACTTCCAGGTTGCCGTATAATAAGATGTCTATGTCTATGACGCGGTCGTGGTAGATGCGACTGCCGTCTGCGGCGAACTCCGGGGCGTCCCGGCGCCCCATCAGGCGCTCGATCCTTTTGCAGCGGCGCAGCAGGGCGCCGGGCGCCAGCCGCAGTTCATACGCCACTACACAGTTCAGGAAATCCGGGCCCTCGAAGCCCGATGCCTTGGTGTTTATGATATCCGAAACTGCCTTGTAGTGCTTTCCAAGGGCTATATTCAAAAGACAAAGGGCGCGCCTGATGTTGCGCTCCCTGTTACCTTCATTTGTACCCAGTGAAAGGAAAACCGTCATTCCTGTGAATTGTCGTCTATGTCAAAATCCATATTCAGGGTCACCCTGGCCTCGTCCGTCATCATACTGGTGTTCCAGGCAGGCTCGAATACCAGTTCTATCTCGCATCCGGTAATTCCGGGGACATCCTCCACGCAGGTCTTTGCCTCGGAAATGACCATATCTGCCATAGGACAGTTGGGTGCGGTGAAGGTCATACGGATATATGCCTTGTGCTCCTTGTTGATGTTTATCTCGTAAATCAGACCCAGATCGTAGATATTCACGGGAATTTCCGGGTCATAGACCTGCTTGAGGGCCAGCACCACGTTCTCGTACAGCGGAGCCAGCTCTTTTACGTCCGCGGCGGAAAGGACATCGGCATCCTGCGCAGCCTGCGGCTCTCCCGCCTCCTCCGCTTCGGCCGCCTTCTGCTTTATGGTCTCGACCATGGAAGCGAGGCCGCCGGCCCTGGTAGGGGAGAGGTTCTCCTTGAGACCTATCTGGTCAAGGAAGGCAAAGTCGTCCGAAGCAATCTCCTGGGGAGTCCTTCCGGAATAGACGTCTATAAGCAGCGAGATAATGCCTTTGGTTATGATGGCGTCTGAATCGGCCTTGAACCAAAGCTTTCCGTCTTTAAGCTCGCAGTCTAGCCAAACCCTTGACTGACAGCCTTTTATAAGTTTATCTTCTGTCTTTGAAGCCTCGGGGAATACTTCCAGATTCTTTCCCTGCTCTATCAGATATTCGTATTTGTCAAGCCACTCGTCGTACATCGAGAAATCCTCGATCACCTGTTGCTTTTTCTCTTGAAGGGTCATATTATCTCAACATTTTAACTGCCTTGTCCAAGGCTTCCATAAACTGATGCGCCTCCTGAAGTGTATTGTAAGGGGCGAACGAAACACGCAGCATTCCCGTAACGCCAAAACGGTCCATCAGGGGCTCGGCACACATCTGCCCCGAACGGACGGCAAAACCCATCTTGTCAAGGATAAGGGCAAGGTCTTCGTGATGTACTCCGTCAACGCAGAAGGAGAAGAGAGGTATCTTGTTTTGCAGATTGTCGGGACGCCCGAACAACTTTATGCTGCTGTCTGCGCTGAGGGCTCCGTATATGTATTCTTTTACTGCAACTGCTTCTGCCTCAATAGGTTGCTCCATCATTTGGGCGGCAATTGCATAAGCGGGAACCAATGTTGGCACTCCTGAAATATTCTGAGTACCCGCCTCAAATTTATGCGGAGCTTTTGCGAAAGTGGTTCCGGACCAGCTTACATTCTGGATCATTTCGCCTCCTCCCATATACGGAGGGAACGCGTCCAGCCACTGCTGCTTTGCATACAGGACTCCGGTTCCCGGAGCGGCGTAAAGCTTGTGGCCGGAGAAGGCGTAAAAGTCGCAGTCCATATCGCTTACGTCCACCTTCTGATGAACAATCCCCTGAGCTCCATCCACCAGCACGGCGCATCCATAGCTGTGGCACTTCTCCACTATCTCCTTGACGGGATTGACAATTCCGAGCACATTTGAGACGTGGGCGACGCACATCAGGCGGACTTTCCCGGTAGAAAGCATCTCGTCCAAAAG
>JAGCYZ010000005.1 GCA_017960545.1 Bacteroidales bacterium | reverse complement strand
TCCTTGCGGTGACGCTTCGTAAGGGGAGACATCTCCACCGGATAATCTATGATGAAGGTTGGCTGGATGAGGTTCTTCTCGCAGTATTCGCCAAAGATGGCGTCTATGAGCTTTCCCTTGCCCATTGAAGGGTCAACCTCTACGTTAAGCTGCTTGCAGGTTGCCCTGAGGGCGTCCTCGTCCATTCCCTTGACGTCCACTCCGGCGTACTCCTTTATGGCGTCCAGGATGGGCAGGCGGCGGTATGTCCCGCCAAAGTCAACCTCGTTGTCGCCAATGACCACCTTGGTGGTTCCGTTCACTCTCATAGCCACCTTGCACAGCATCTTCTCCACGAAGTCCATCATCCAGAAATAGTCCTTGTAGGCCACGTAGATCTCCATACAGGTGAACTCCGGATTGTGGGTCTTGTCCATTCCCTCGTTGCGGAAGTCCTTGGCAAACTCATAGACGCCAAGATATCCGCCCACTATGAGCCTCTTGAGGAAGAGCTCGTTGGCGATACGCATATAGAGGTCTATGTCAAGGGCGTTGTGGTGGGTGATGAAGGGCCTTGCAGTTGCGCCGCCCGGAATGCTCTGGAGGATAGGGGTTTCCACCTCGAGGCAGCCGGCCTCGTCAAAGTACTCGCGCATAGTGGAGATGATCCTGGCCCTCTTGACAAAGGTCTCCTTTACCTGGGGGTTCACGATGAGATCCACATACCTCTGGCGGTAGCGGAGTTCCGGATCCGTGAAGGCGTCGTGGACCACTCCGTCAGCCTCCTTCACAATGGGGAGGACCCTGAGGGACTTGCTCAGGACGGTGAGTTCCTTGGCGTGTACTGAAAGCTGTCCGGTCTGGGTGAAGAAGGCGAAGCCCTTGATGCCCACAATGTCACCAATGTCAAGGAGTTTCTTGAACACGGTGTTGTACATAGTCTTGTCCTCTCCGGGACAGATCTCGTCACGTTTTATGTATATCTGGATGCGGCCCGTGTGGTCCTGCAGCTCGGCAAAGGAAGCGGCGCCCATAATTCGGCGCGACATAAGCCTTCCCGCTATGCATACATCCTGCAGGTTGCCTTTCTCCGGGTCATATTCCTGCTCTATTTTCTTGGCGGTTGCGTTTACCGGATATAATGCAGCCGGATAGGGCTCTATGCCCAATTCGCGGAGCTGCCTGAGGGATTCTCTGCGGAGCAATTCCTGCTCGCTGTAGTCGGTATTTATCATATATTCAAATTTGGACAAAAGTACTCATTTAATTTCTAAAATTGAAATATTTGAGGTATCTTTGTAAACTTTGGATAAGACCTGAAAAGAGATGGCTAAGGAATGTAAATGGATACTGAAGGAACCCGCCGACGCGGCCAAGGTTTCCAGGCTCGCAGCGGAGCTTGGAATTGACAGCGTCCTTGCGGATCTTCTGGTAAAAAGGGGCGTGGAGACCTTTGAACAGGCCCGCTCCTTCTTCCGTCCGTCTCTTGAGGACCTGCACGACCCCTTCCTGATGAAAGATATGGACATTGCCGTCCAGCGCGTCCGCGACGCCATAACCGGCGGCCAGAGGATTCTGGTTTACGGAGACTATGACGTGGACGGAACCACCGCGGTCTCACTGGTGTATTCTTTCCTCAGGCGTTTCACCCCGGAAGTGGACTTCTACATCCCTGACCGCTACAGTGAGGGCTACGGCCTCTCTATGAGGGGCATCGACTATGCCGCCGGTTCCGGCGTCAAACTCATCATAACCCTGGACTGCGGCATCAAGGCCATAGAGAAGGTGGAATACGCCCGGGCCAAGGGCATAGACGTAATAGTATGCGACCACCATCTGCCGGAGGCGGAACTCCCCAAGGCCGTGGCCGTCCTGGACCCCAAACGGGAGGACTGCCACTATCCTTTCGACGACCTTTCCGGCTGCGGCGTGGGCTTCAAGCTGGTGCAGGCGTATTCCATCCGTTACGGCATTCCTTTCGAGTCGCTTATCCCCCTGCTGGACCTGCTGGTGGTGAGCATCTCGGCGGACCTGGTTTCAATGGTGGGGGAGAACAGGGTGCTGGCGCACTTCGGCCTCAAGCAGCTCAACGAGGACCCTCGCAAGGGCCTCCTGGCAATGATATCCCTGTCCCAGCTGGAGCCCGGGCATCTTACCATCGATGACATCGTCTTCAAGATAGGCCCCCGCATCAACGCCGCGGGCAGGATGGACGAAGGCAAAAAAGCGGTGGAACTCCTTTCCGCCACTGATATGGACCGCGCGCTGGAGATTGGAAAGGAAATAAACGAAAAGAACAACGACCGCAAGGACATAGACCGCGAAATCACCCGCGAGGCCCTGGAAATGGTCCAGAACGGCAAGTGCCTTATCAACGACAACGCAATAATCGTGTATAATCCCGGCTGGAACAAGGGAGTGGTGGGCATTGTGGCATCACGTTTGGTGGAAGCTTTCTATAAACCTACGGTTGTGCTTACAGATTCCAACGCCACGGGCTTCATCACCGGATCCGCGCGCAGCGTGGCCGGCTTTGACCTGTACCAGAGCATAGAGCACTGCGCAGACCTGCTGGAAGACTTCGGCGGCCACGTTTACGCCGCAGGGCTCACGCTCAGGCAGTCCAACATAAAGGAGTTCGCGGAAAGGATCAACGGCTTCATCTCCGGAAAGATCACCACGGAAATGCTTACGCCGGTGGTAACCATTGACGCCAAGCTGGACTTCGCCCAGATCACGCCAAAGTTCCTCAGGCTGCTCAAGCAGTTCCAGCCCTTCGGCCCCGGGAACAACAACCCGCTGTTCCTCACGGAGAACGTCTATGACGGAGGCAACGGCCGCAAGGTTGGAGCGGGCGGCGTGCACGTGAAACTGGACCTGATCCAGGAGTCGCAGCCGTACCACCAGATTCCGGCAATAGCCTTCAATATGTCGGAATTCTATGATTACATAAAGGCAGGAAATCCGTTTGACGCCTGTTATTCAATAGTGGAGAACTACTACAGGGGCAATTCCACTACGCAGCTCAGGATCAAGGATCTGCACGAACGTGAAGAGATAATTTAATTTTTATTATGAATATGTTGTTTACATTACTCCAGTCTGAACTCGAGGGCGCCGTTTCCGCAGAAGTCGCCCAGGTTATTCCGCAAGAGCAGTCTTTCTCCCTGATCCAGATGGCATCCAAGGGCGGATGGCTTATGATTGTGCTTGTCCTGCTCTCCATCGCCGCCATTTACATCTTTGGCAAGAAGTGGTGGATGATCAGCCGCGCCAACAAGATTGACAAGAACTTCATGAGGGATATCAGGGACTATATCCACGAGGGCAAGATCAAGTCCGCGGCAATGCTCTGCCAGAGGTACGATTCACCTATCGCCCGCCTCGTGGAGAAGGGTATCGAGCGCATAGGACGTCCTCTCGGAGACATCCAGACTTCAGTCGAGAACACCGGCAACGTTGAGGTGGCACGCCTTGAAAGGGGCCTTCCTTTCCTTGCTACCATCGCCGGAGGCGCGCCAATGATCGGATTCCTGGGAACCGTAATTGGAATGGTCCAGGCTTTCTTCGATATGGCCAACGCAGGCAACAACATTGACATCACGCTTCTTTCCAACGGTATCTACACCGCAATGATCACAACCGTGGGCGGACTTATCGTGGGAATCCTGGCATATTTCGGATACAACTACCTTACATCAAGGATTTCGGACCTGGTCTTCAGGATGGAGAGCGCCACAATTGATTTCATGGACCTTCTCCACGAGCCCGCAAGCGCAGAGGAGGAATAAACAATGGCTATCAAGAGAAGTACAAAGGTGATTTCGGATATCTCTATGTCCTCTATGACGGACATAGTGTTCCTGCTGCTCATCTTCTTCCTGGTCACGTCCACGCTGGTAAACCCCAACGCCCTCAAGCTCCTGCTTCCCAAGAGCACGGGCCAGGTTTCCGCAAAGGCAACCGTGAGCGTGTCCATCAAGGACTGGGGCAACGATACCTACACATACCATATCAACGGCAGTGAGGTGCCCACGATGCCTTCCCAGGTGGAGGACCAGCTGGTGGGCCTGCTGCAGATGGAAGAAGATCCCACGTTCTCCATCTATTCAGACGAGAGCGTTCCTATCCGGGAGGTGGTGTCAATGATGAACATTGCCAAGCGGAACCATTATAAAGTGATTTTGGCAACACAACCTGAGTGATGAAAGAGTATTTAAGGGTAAGGGGCAAGGACGAGAAGACCGCCACCGTGGTGGGTCTTGGCGTGGCCGTGGCAATCCACCTGGCCGCCATAGTCTTCTGCAGCTTTACCGGACTCTCATACCTTTATCCTCCTCCGCAGGAAACCACTTTCCTGATGGACTTCTCAGAAGTCGAAGAGGAAGACACTCCTTTGAGGTACGGCACGCAGCCTCGCGGGGAGAACCCTGACCTGGACAGGCCCATCGAGCTTGTCCAAAGGGCGCAGTCTCCCGTCCAGGCACCCGTTTCCCAGAACGTCACCCCCTCTTCCAGGGCGGATGATTTCGGCGATGTGGACGTGCCCACCCCGCCCCAGGAACCCGAAATGGACCAGCGCTCGCTGTTCCCTGGAATGGCCGCCCAGGACACTTCCGCCCAGGCGCCTCATTCGGCAAGCGAGGCTTCCAATACTTATAGGGCGGGCCAGCCGGACGGCAATACCAGCAAAGGCAACACCACCGGTTCGCCCAACGTACACGTTAAAGGACGTTCCGTAGTGGGTAACCTTCCCAGGCCGCAATATGACATCCAAAGGGAAGGAAGGGTAGTAGTGGCTATTACCGTTGACCAGTATGGAAAAGTAGAAAAGGCGGTTCCCGGTGCGGACGGAACCACAATTACAGATCAAACGCTCTGGGCGGCGGCCAGGAAGGCTGCGATGGAATCCCATTTCAACGCAAGCAACGACCCTGTCCCGTCCCAGGGAACTATAACTTATGAATTCAAATTAAAGTAATGGAACCAGAGAAAAAGTATTCTTCCGAGGGAAGAGTCTTGAGGCCACGCAGAAAGGGGCCTTCAGCAGGGGATGCCGGCCGTGAGGGAGGGCATCGCAGCTTCGAAAACAGAAACTATGAAGAACACAGGAGCGGTTACCGCCGTGAGGGCGGCTACCGCAGCCAGGATGACCATCGCCGCGAGGGCGGCTACCGCAGCCAGGAAGGAGGCTATCGCCGTGAAGGCGGTTACCGCAGCAACCAGGAGGGTGGCTATCGTCGCGAAGGCGGCTATCGCAGTCAGGAAGGCGGCTATCGCAGCCAGGAGGGTGGCTATCGCCGTGAAGGAGGCTACCGCCAGGATGGCGGCCGTCGCCAGGAAGGCGGCTATCGCCGCGAGGGCGGTTACCGCAGCCAGGATGGCTCCGGCCGCAGCAATTTCCGTGGACAGTCGTCCCAGAGGGGAGGCTATCGCCAGGGCGGAAACCGTCCGGGTGGTCCCCGCAAGGGCGGTCCCAAGTCTTACGGACGCCGTCCCGTACAGTTCACTGACAGGGATGAGGAAGGAATCAACAGGATGATCAGCCGCAAGGCGGAGTCCGACGCCCGCGCTTATGAGGGCAGGCAGGTTCCTGACACCTTCCAGGAGGAGATCCGCCTCAACAAGTTCATCGCCAATTCAGGCGTATGTTCACGCCGTGAGGCTGACACCCTCATCCAGGCAGGCGTCGTTACCGTTAACGGAGAAGTGGTTACCGAACTGGGAACCAAGATCAATGTCCTCAAGGACGAGGTCAAGTTCAACGGAGAGCGCCTCAAGGGAGAGCAGAAGGTTTACGTGGTAATGAACAAGCCAAAAGGATACGTAACCACAGCCAGCGACCCGCACGCAGAGAAGACCGTAATGGACCTTATGAAGGACTGCACTTACAGGGTATTCCCCGTAGGCAGGCTTGACAAGTCCACCACCGGTGTCCTTATGCTTACCAATGACGGAGAGATGGCGGAAAGGCTTACCCATCCTTCATTTGACAAGAAGAAGATTTACCAGGTGATCCTGGACCACGATCTCAAGCAGGAGGATTTTGACAAGATACTTCAGGGAATAGAACTCAATGACGGAGAAATCAAGGCAGACGAGCTGGAATTCATAGACGAGCACGACCGCCGCAAGCTCGGTATCGAGATCCATTCCGGAAAGAACCGCATAGTAAGGCGCATATTCGAGTCCCTCGGATATGAAGTCCGCGCGCTTGACAGGGTTTATTTCGCGGGCCTTACCAAGAAGGGCCTCAAGAAAGGCGAGTGGAGATACCTTACCGACAGTGAAGTCAGTATCCTCAGAATGGGAGCGTTTCTGTAATGCATAGATCCGGGTTCGTAAATATCATAGGAAATCCCAACGTGGGCAAATCTACCCTTATGAACGCGTTGGTGGGAGAGAAACTGAGCATTGTCACAGCCAAGGCCCAGACCACCAGGCACCGCATAATGGGTATAGTCAACGGGGAGGATTACCAGATAGTCTATTCCGATACGCCGGGAATCCTCAGGCCCAATTACCGCCTGCAGGAGAATATGATGGATTTTGTTCGCACCGCGATTGGCGATGCGGACATTATCCTTTATGTGACCGACACTGTAGAGAAACCTGACAAGAACCAGGAGTATGTCCTCAAGCTCAAGGACCTTCAGTGCCCGGTCATAGTGGTAATCAACAAGATAGACCTCAGCGACCAGCCGCGGGTGCTCCAGCTGATGGATTATTGGAAGGAGCAGCTGCCGCAGGCGGTTGTCATTCCGGCCTCCGCAGCGCACCAGTTTGGAATGGAGGCCATAATGGCCGAAATCCTGGACAAGCTGCCGCCAAGCCCGCCGTGGTACGACAAGGATACCTTCACGGACAGGAACCTGCGCTTCTTCGCATCGGAAATAATCCGTGAGAAGATACTGCTCAATTACGGGCAGGAGATTCCGTACAGCTGCCAGGTGGAGGTCGAGTCCTTCAAGGAAGGAGAGCAGAGATACGAGATAGCCGCCGTCATCTACGTGATGAGGGATTCCCAGAAGGGTATCCTCATTGGCAAGGGCGGGGCGGCGCTCAAGAAGCTTGGAACCGAGTCCAGGCTTGAAATGGAAGATTTCTTCCAGAAGAAGGTGTTCCTTTCCCTTTACGTGAAAGTGGATCCTGACTGGAGGGAGAGCCGGAAAGAACTTCGCCGGTTCGGCTATGAAGAATAAGGAGCAAGAGATGGAAGACGAAGATTTGATGGTAGAAGAAGTCCCCGTAGAAGAAGGGGAATCCACAGGCAGGTTCGCCAAACTTCTGGGTAGCGACAGCAATAAGTTCAAGCTGTCAGGGATGTTCAAGGACTGGTTCCTTGACTATTCATCCTATGTTATCCTGCAGAGGGCGGTGCCGCATATCGTTGACGGACTGAAACCTGTTCAGCGCAGGGTCCTGCACGCAATGTATATGATGGACGACGGTTCCTACACCAAGGTCGCCAACATTGTGGGCCAGGCAATGCAGTACCATCCGCACGGAGACCAGTCCATCCTGGGCGCCCTGGTCCAGCTGGGCCAGAAGGGCCTTGCAATAGACTGCCAGGGAAACTGGGGAAACATACTCACAGGAGACTCAAACGCCGCTCCGCGTTATATCGAGGCCCGTTTGAGCAAGTTTGCCAAGGAAGTCTTCTTTGACAAGAAAATCACCAACTGGATGACATCCTACGACGGCCGCAACCAGGAGCCCACCGAGCTACCGGTGCGTTTCCCGCTGCTTCTGGCGCAGGGAACGGAGGGCATAGCCGTGGGTATGGCCTCAAAGATCCTCCCGCACAATTTCAATGAGCTCATTGACGCTTCCATAGCCATACTCAAGGGAGAAGAATACGAACTTTATCCCGATTTCCCAACCGGTGGTTTCGCAGACTGCTCCAAGTATATGAAGGGCCACCGCGGAGGCTCTGTGAAGATAAGGGCCAAGATAGAGAAGGTTGACAAGAACACCATTGTCATAACCGAACTCCCTTACACCCGCACGGCCCCTATGCTCATAGACTCCATCCTCAAGGCAAAGGACAAGGGCAAGATAAAGATCAAGAAGATAGAGGACATGACCACGGAGAAGGTGGAAATAATCATCCACCTGCCCAACGATGTGTCCCCGGACAAGACCATAGACGCGCTTTACGCCTTCACGGACTGCGAATACAGCGTTTCTCCAAACGCCTGCGTCATCAAGGACAACAAGCCGCAGTTCCTGGACGTTCACCAGATACTGGAGTACGACACTTTCCATACCCGCGACCTGCTGGGCCGCCAGCTTCAGATAAAGCTGGAAGAACTGGAGAACGACTGGCACTACAGTTCCCTTGAAAGGATCTTCTTTGAGAACCGTGTTTACAAGATACTGGAGCACGACCAGAAGAGCTGGGAGGACCAGCTGGATGACATCTTCATCCAGATGAAGACCTATCAGGACCTTTTCCACAGGGAAATAGTGATGGAAGACATCCTGAAACTGGTGGACAAGCCCGTGCGCAGGATCTCAAAGTTCGACACCAAGGCAATGGACGAGCGCATCCGCGGCCTGGAAGACCAGATGAAAGCCGTCCGGGACGACCTGGATCACCTTACCCGCTACACCATCAACTGGTTCCGAAGCCTGAAGAAGAAATACGGCGATATGTTCCCGCGCCAGACTGAACTCACAGGTTTCGAGACCATCTCCGTTACCAAGGTTGTCAACAACAACGCCAAGCTTTACGTGAACAAGGCGGAAGGCTTCGTGGGAATAGGCCTCAAGAAGGCGGAAGGCGTGGAACTTGTGGGCGAGTGCTCTGATATGTCAGAGGTCGTGGTAATATCCAAGGACGGAAAATATCGCATCTCCAAGGTTACGGACAAGGCGTTCTTCTGGAACAACATAATATATGTGGGCGTGTTCAACCGCAATGACACCCGCACTATTTACAACGTGATCTATAGGGAGGGCAAGACGGCGCTGTCTTACGCCAAGCGCTTTGCCATCACCTCCATAACCAGGGACAAGGACTACGACATTACCAACGGTACGCCCGGATCGTCCCTGCTGTGGTTCAGCGCCAACCACAACGGCGAGGCCGAGACCGTGAAGATTTTCTTCCGCCCCCGCACCAAACTCAAGAAGGTCACTTCAGAGTACGATTTCTCCACCCTGGCCATCAAGGGAAAGACCTCCAGGGGCAACCTGGTGTCCAAGAACCCCATCCAGCGCATCACCCTCAAGAGCAAGGGAGTATCCACAATCTCCGGCAAGGATATGTGGTATGATTCCGACATCCAGAAACTGAATGACGAGGGCCGCGGACTTTACCTGGGACAGTTCGACACCGATGACAAGGTGCTGGCCATATTCCGTAACGGAACGTTCTACACCACATCGTTCGACGTTTCCAACCGCTACCAGGGCGATGTGCTCTCCATTGAGAAGTTCGACCCTGACAAGACATACACCGCGCTGTATTACGATTCGTCCGTCAAGGCATTCTACGTCAAGCGCTTCTCATTCGTGCTCAGCGACAACACTCCGCTCTCGTTCATCGCGGAGGGCAGGGGCTCGTACCTGGTGGACCTGAGCGAGGACCTTCATCCGCAGTTCCTGGTTACCTTCGGCGGGAAGAACGCTTCCCGGAGTCCGGAGGCGGTGGATGCGGAAGAGTACATCGGCAAGAAGGGCATCGCCGCAAAGGGCAAGAAGTGCTCTGACCGCTGGGAAGTCAAGAGCGTGGCGTTCATAGAGCCGCTGCACAAGCCGGAGGATGACGCCGCCCAGGTGCCGGAGGAAGAGTTCGTGGAGATAGATATGAACGACATCATTGACATTGACACTCCCGAGCAGGACCTGGGAGAGATTCCGGAAATAGAGGAACTTACATTATTCTAACCGATAGTTTATACTGATAACCAAATAACATTATGAAAATCAAATCACTATTCATCGCCGCCCTGTCTCTGGCAATGTCAGTCCAGGCATTTGCTCAGACCTACTGCAACCCGCTCCCTATGCCCATAGGCCAGGGAGGCAACGCCAGCGGTGACGTTACCGTACTCGAAGAAGGAGGAAAGTACTATATGTGCTGCTCCGGAGGCGGAATGTGGGTTTCCGACGACCTTCTCAACTGGGAGTTCCACGCAGTGGAGCATATCCCCGTTGCACCGGACCTTGTTAAGTATAACGGCAAGTTCTACCTTACCGGTAACACAGACCACGTTTACGTGGCCAACAACCCTCTCGGACCTTATGAGGACCTTGGACTGTTCAAGAACACCGGCCCCGTGGAGGACGGATGGAACGGCGGATTCGACACCAAGATCTTTGTCGATGACGACAACCAGCCGTATCTTTTCTGGCCCGGACGCGGAATCAGCGGAATCTACGGAGTGAAACTGGATCCAAAGGACCTCACAAGCTTTATGGGCAAGCCCACGCACCTGTTCGGCTTCAACCCTATGCACGCCTGGGAACGTTACGGAGAGATGAACGAGTATCCCACAGTGGCCTGGATCGAGGGTCCTTGGGTTATCAAGCGCAACGGAATCTACTATCTTGAATATTCAGCATCAGGCACCCAGTGGAAGACTTATGCCGAGGGTTACTACACCGCAACCTCTCCTCTGGGACCTTACACCTATGCCGCAAACAACCCTCTGCTCCGCAAGACGGAAGGCCTTGTAACCGGTACCGCACACGGATCAATCGTAAAGCTGGCCGGCAAGGACGAGTGGTGGCAGTTCTATACCATCGTTCTGAGCAATCCTCCGGGAGGCCGCCGCATTGGTATGGACAAGGTTACCTTTGACGCAGACGGACTTATGTACTGCACCGTAACCGATACTCCCCAGCCCGCGCCCGGCACAGTTGCAAAGACAGACGTTCCCGCATCCATCCCTGTTACAATCAACAAGATGAACGCTATGAACGCCCTTTCCAAGTTCTCTTCCCAGCAGAACGGTTATCCTGCAGCCTTCGCCGTTGACAACTACAGCGGAACCGTTTGGATGCCGGAGGCTGAAGACGCCGCACCTTCAATCACCGTGGAGCTTTCTCCCGCAACCCGCTTCGACGTAGTCCAGCACTTCACCGTGGACGGAATGAGGGTTATGTTCAGCGGTGGCGGCAGAAGGGGCTTCGGCGCTCCCGCCGCGCTTCCCGTTTACAAGTACAAGCTGGAAGTATCCCAGGATGGCGAGAAGTACCAGACCGTCCTTGACAAGACAAAGAACACAGTTTCAAAAGACACCATATACGAAGAGTTCAAACCCGTCAACTGCCGTTTCGTAAGGCTTACGGTTACCGACTGGCCTAAGAACGCTCCACTTGGAGTCATCGACTTTACGGTATTCGGATATCCTCAGGGATGGGACGCCCCCGAAGTGGCTACTCCTACCTTCTCCAACCTCCCTATGGACAGTGAGTACCAGGCTGCCAACAGAAGGCAATAATCTATCGGGACTATGAAACTCAAATCACTCTTAACAGCAGCAGTCGCACTGGCGCTGGCTTTTCCGCTGTCCGCCCAGAGGTTCTGCAATCCGCTCCCTATGGTGATAGGCCAGGGCGGAAACGCCGGCGGAGACGTATCTGTCCTTGAGCACGGCGGAAAGTATTATATGTGCTGCTCAGGCGGCGGAATGTGGGTTTCCGACGACCTGCTCAACTGGGAGTTCCACGCAGTGGAGCACATCCCCGGAGCACCTGACCTGGCAGAGTACAACGGCAAGTTCTATCTTACCGGAAACAGCGACCACGTGTATGCCGCAAGCGATCCCCTGGGACCGTATGAGGACCTGGGCCTTTTCAAGAACACCGGCCCCGTGGAGCAGGGATGGAACGGCGGATTCGACTGCAAGATATTCGTCGATGACGACAACCAGCCCTACCTGTTCTGGCCCGGCCGCGGAATCAGCGGTATCTACGGCGTGAAGCTCGATCCTAACGACCTCACCAAGTTCGCAGGCACTCCTACCCATCTTTTCGGCTTCAACCCTATGCACGCGTGGGAGCGTTACGGAGAGATGAACGAGTATCCTACCGTAGCCTGGATCGAGGGCCCCTGGGTTATCAAGCGCAACGGAATCTACTACCTTGAGTATTCAGCATCAGGAACCCAGTGGAGGTCTTATGCCGAAGGTTACTACACCGCAACCTCACCGCTGGGACCTTACACCTACGCTCCCAACAACCCTCTGCTCCGCAAGACGGATGGCCTTGTTACCGGCACCGCCCACGGATCCATAGTCAAGTTGAAAGACAAGGACGAGTGGTATCAGTTCTATACAATCGTGCTCAGCAACCCTCCGGGAGGCCGCCGCATTGGTATGGACAAGGTTACCTTCGACGCTGACGGACTTATGTACTGCAAAGTTACAGAGTCTCCCCAGCCAGCACCCGGAAGAGTGGCTAACACCAGCGTTCCCGCATCAATCCCCGTGACCATCAACAAGATGACCGGAGGCGACAACCAGTCTGTGTTCTCTTCGGCAAGGGACGGCTATCCCGCAGCCTTCGCCGTTGACAACTACAGCGGAACCGTATGGATGCCCGAGGCAACTGACGCAGCTCCTTCAATTACCGTAGACCTTGGCCCCGCAACCCCTTATGACCAGGTGCAGCACTTTACCGTAGATGCGATGAGGGTTATGTTCAACGGCCCCAGAAGGGGATTCGGCGCAGCCGCGGTATTACCCGTTTACAAGTACAAGCTGGAGGTTTCCAGCGACGGAAAGAAGTTCGTGACCGTTCTTGACAAGACAAAGAACAACGTTGCAAAGGACGTCCTTTACGACGAGTTCGCTCCTATCAACTGCCGTTTCGTGCGTTTCACCGTTACGGACTGGCCCAAGGACACCCCTCTGGGAGTAATAGATTTCACCGTATTCGGATATCCTGAAGGAGCTGAGCTGCCTCAGTACGCTACTCCTACCTTCCCGTTCCTGCAGTATCAGGGCACATAGACTTGAACTTATACCTATTATGAAACTTAAACGATTGGCAATCATAGCATTATCTCTGGCGGGGTGCATTGCGGCCTCCGCCCAGAGGTACTGCAACCCCCTCCCAATGGAAGTGGGGAACGGCGGCAACGCCGGCGGAGACTGCTCCGTATTCCAGGAAGGCGATAAATGGTATATGGCCTGCACCGGAGGCGGAATATGGGTTTCCGAGGACTTCCTTAACTGGGAGTTCCACCAGGTTGAGGTTGAAGGCGGCATTCCGGTGGCTCCGGACATTGCCAAGTTCAACGGCAAATTCTATATGACCGGCAACACCGAGCAGGTGCGCGTGGCGGACAATCCCCTTGGACCCTACAAGATCCTCGGAAACTTCCACAACACCGGCACAGTGGCTGACGGCTGGAACCGTGGCTTCGACTGCAAGATCTACGTGGATGACGACAATCAGCCTTACCTTTTCTGGCCGGGTTACGGAATCAGCGGCATCTTTGGCGTGAGGCTCGATCCCAACGACCTCACCCGCTTCGCGGAGAAGCCTACGCATCTCATCAGCTTCAATCCTATGCACACCTGGGAGCACTATGGCGATGCCAACGAGTACTCCAACGTGGGCTGGATAGAGGGACCGTGGGTTATCAAGCGCAACGGCATATACTACCTTGAGTATTCCGCATCAGGAACCCAGTGGAAATCTTACGCCCAGGGTTATTATACGGCTCCCAATCCTCTGGGACCTTACAGCTATGCCCCCAACAATCCTCTTACCCGCAATACGGAGGGCCTTGTTACCGGTACCGGTCACGGCTCAATCGTAAAGGGTCCGGACGGAGAGTGGTGGCAGTTCTATACCATTGTGTTCTCCACCCCTACGGGCGGACGCCGCATAGGTATGGACCGCATTACCTTTGATGATGAAGGCTTTATGAGTTGCAAGATTACCGATACCCCTCAGCGCGCTCCGCTCGCTCCGGTACGTAAAGACGCCCACGCTTCCATTCCCGTTACCATCAACAAGATGGCGGACATTGCCGCTCTCAAGGATTTCTCTTCCGAGAGGGAAGGCTTCTACGGTTCTTACGGTATAGATAACTACAGCGGAACCATCTGGCGTCCCCAGCCTGACGATGCCCAGCCGTATATGACGCTCGACCTGTCTCCCGCAACCCGTTTCGACGTTGTGGAGCACTTCAGCATAGACGGCCTGCGCATACTTTTCAGCTCTTCGCGCAGGGCTCCGGGTGCGCCGGCCGCGGCTTCGCTTCCGGTTTACAAGTATAAGCTGGAGGCTTCGCAGGACGGTAAGACTTTCTTCACCGTGCTTGACAAGACCGGCAATACCGTTCCCAGGGATACTATCTATGAGGATTTCGAACCGGTCAACTGCCGTTTCATCCGCCTCACCATTACCGACTGGCCCAAGAGCAGCCCTCTTGGAATCATAGACTTTACCGTGTTCGGCTATCCCGACGGTTGGGACGGCCCCGAGGTCGCATCTCCGGCCTTCGCCAACTCCAATCTCCCCACCGACCACGAGTACCAGGCCGCCACCGGCGGCAACGCCGCCTGGTAACCGCTGCCTCCGCTCCGGTCGAAGACAGTCCTCTTTGTCATCCTGAGCGCCAGCCCTCTTTGTCATCCTGAGCG
>JAGCYZ010000049.1 GCA_017960545.1 Bacteroidales bacterium | reverse complement strand
CTCGGACATCTTTGTAAGGTCTCCCTCGAGGCTGTCGAACAGCTTGTCGCAGGAGCAAATGCTAAGACCGAGGACAATTGCGAATGTATATCTTAATATCTTTTTCATATCTCAATATCTTTAGAAGCTGATGCTGGTTCCAATTACGAATGTCTTGAGCAGAGGTGCGCCGCTGGCTCCGCGGTAACCGTTCTGGTTGGCTTCAGGATCCCAGGCCTTTACGACCGGGTTACAGAAGGTGAGCAGGTTGGTTGCGCTGAAGTGTATGCGGGCGCTCTTGATATGAGCCTTGCTGAGAAGGGCCTTGGGGAAGGTGTAACCGATCTCGATACTCTTCATACGGAAGAAAGTGTTGTCAACCCAGGAATAAGGCTGCCTGTAACGGTATGTTCCGTTGGATGAAGCGTCGTTGTAAGCGCTGGCTGGAGCGATTGCCGGCCAGTATCCGGGAACCCATACTGAGTTGGGGTCGCGAGGGTCGGTATAACCGTCTGCAAGCCTGTAGTGATCCATCTGGTAGGTGAAGAGGGTCTTGTTGTGTCCGTAACCCATACCTCCGGAAAGCTGCATTTCCTTGTGGCTCAGGGTGGCGCCGTTGAAGGTTGCGCTCAGGTCGAAGTTCTTGTAGTCAAGGAAGATCATCAAACCGAACTGCAGCGGCGGGTTGCCTTCCTTCCAGGAATAGAACTGGTCAGCGGTGGAGATTACACCGTCTCCGTTGCGGTCCAGGATCTTGTAGGTTCCGGGAAGGGTTGAAGACATATTGCTGTGGGAACTGCTGCGGTCGTAGAGAACCGGGTAGTCGTTGATTTCGGGATAGCCGCCGAACTGGCCGCCTTTCCACTTGTAATATGCTCCTTCCAGAGCGTCGTCCCAACGTCCCTCAGTGTGCTTGTCGAAGTAGTTCTGGTGGGAAGTGTAGATGGCGGTCTTCTCTTTCTCGATGTGAGAGTCACGCTCCCTTGAGAATGTAACGGTTCCGGTGATACGGTAGTTGAGATCCCCTACCCTCAACCTGTGTGAGAGTTCGAAGTCGATACCAACGTTCTCCTTGGCGTCGAGGTTCAGGTAAGGCAGATCCAGTCCGTACATATCGGGAACGGTATTGGTACTTGTAGCCTGGATTCCTGTCCTGTCCCTCCAGTACCAGTCAACTGATCCTCCGATTATTCCACGGTTGACTTCCCAGTCGAATCCGAAGTCCCTCATATAGGTCCTGGTCCAGGAAAGAAGGGTCTGGGCAACCTGGGTGCTTGAGAATCCCATAACCTGGCCGCCGTCGTTGAATACATAGTTGGTACCGGTCTGTGAGTAACCCAGCAGGTACTGATATGCGGAGCCCTGGTTGGATCCTGACATACCGTCGGACCAACGGAGCTTGAAACTGGTCATCCAGGGAAGGATGTTCTTGAAGAACGGCTCCTCTGAAAGTCTCCAGGCAACGGAATATGAAGGGAAGAAAGCCCAGCGGTAACCGGGAGCGTAGAAATATGATCCGTCATAGCGGCCCATAAGCTCAACGATGTACTTGCCGTCATATTCATAATTGATACGTCCAATGTATCCGCCCTTTGCATTGCTGCTCCTGCGGCCTGTATTGGTGGCTGTTGAAGAGTCTCCCTGGTCAAGGATATCGTGGGTGTACATTCCTGAATAATTCCTCTTGCCCCTGAGTTCCGATGTCCATCCCAGATTGAGCTCGGCTGCGAGCATCGCTCCAATTTCGTGCTTGCCAATCTTGGTGGAATAGTTGGCCTGGGCCTTTCCGTAGAGGGTCTGCCTCTTGTCCCAGCGCTCTTCGTAGGAGTCGGTATCCTTGTTGTTCATTACGTACTCGTCAGTCTGCCAGTCGTACAGAGGGAATGCCAGGTTGAGCTGGCGGGTCTGACGGGTCTGGAAGTCATAGGAGAGCTGTCCCTGAAGCCTGAAGCCCTTGAGCCAGGCAGGAGAATAGGTAACGGTGAGGTTGTTGTTGAACGAAGACTGCTGGGTCTTGTCATAACCGCCTGCGCCGTTGAGGGCTCCCACGCTGTTACGTCCGTCGGTACCGGAGTTGTATGCCCAGTGGGTGGGGTTGTCAGGAACTTTCCAAGGAACGTAACGCTCGGCGTAAAGTCCGCGGGTGTAGAAGTTCTGGTTGGAGTTCTGGGGAACGCTCACCCTGTTGTTCCAGGAAAGGGATGACTGGTAAACGAGCTTGAGTTCCTTTGTGATGTTGGTGGTGACGTTACCCTGCCAGGAAAGGCTCTGATAGCCGAGCTGAGGGCCGTCCAGGATACCGCGGTCATCGTTGAATGATGCGCTCAGGTAATACTGTGTCTGGTTGTTTCCTCCGTTCATTGAAACCTGATGGTTCTGGGCGAAGGAGAACTTCTTGTAGAATGCGGAATACCAGCGGTTGTCTGTCCAGCCCGGGTCGCCGTTGATGTAATGGTCGATGAGGCTCTGGGGATAGTACTGAACCTGACCCACGTTGGCGGCCATCTCGTTCCTTTCCTTGAACCAGGTTATGATGTCAACCTCTTCAGGAAGGGCTGTAGGGAAACCGAAGGAGAACCTGTTGGAATACTTTATTGTAGGAGCTCCAATGGAACCTTGCTTGGTGGTAACAAGCACTACTCCGTTCTCTGCGCCCATACCGTAGATGGCTGCGGATGCGTCCTTGAGCACTGAGATGCTCTCGATGTCCTCCGGATTGAGCTGAGCCAGTACGGCGGATCCACTGTTGGAGTAAGAGAGGTTCTGGGTCTGGCTTCTGCGCGGAACAGTCCTTACAACGCCGTCAACCACAACGATAGGCTCGCCGTAGCCGCGGAGCTGGAGGTCTGTGTTGAAGTCTCCGGCATCTCCGGTCTTCTGATGGATCATAAGTCCCGGAACCTTACCCTGGAGGGATGCGAGCACGTCGGACTGCTTTGTAGCTGTAAGTTCCTCGCTTCGAATGTTGGAAATGGCACTTGTCAAAGAAGCTTTCTTCTGAGTACCATAACCTACCACAATGGTCTCTTCGAGCTGAGTGATGTCCTCGTGCATTGTGATGTTGAGTGTAGGAGCCGCCGTCACTTCCTGAGTCGCATATCCTATGGACGAGATCTCAAGGATTGACCGGGCAGGCACCACAATGGAGAAATTACCGTCAAGATCAGTGGTCACGCCGTTGGTGGTACCTTTGACCATGATGCCGGCGCCGATTACCGGCTGGCCGTCTTCATCAACGATCTTACCTTTAACGGAGACTTGATTTTGACCGAAGACTACCGGTATGCAGAACAGCATACCAAAAAGAAGCGGTAGAAGCCGCTGTTTGAGTAGTTTCTTCATAGAGTCTTTCTTTAATGGTTAGAGTTGTTTATATAGGTTAATGTTGGTTAATAATATTTATATTGCTTTACAAATATATTAAATTCTTTCCAAATTATATTAAATTTAAATCAAAACTTCTTTAATAATCACAAAGTGTAACCAATACGTTGGCGATAACGCAATAATGTAATGTTGGTCTTTGCATTTGGGGGCGAAGGGGATTAAAACAAAAGCCAGAAGCGGGCGCTTCTGGCTTTAAAGCATTATTCAGGGATACCTTTATTTCCTTTTCAGGAGGATGCAGGCGCCTCCACCCGGTGCCATAAGCACCCTGATAGTTGTCTTGGAAGTGACTTCAATTGTCTCGCAGTGGGTTGACTCACGGTTTGTCCTATAATCGGCGGCTGCGCCGTCAGTATTGACCGTGGCAATCCATTTTCCGCCAGGGAGGAAAGACAGAGGAATGGATACCGAGCGGGACGATTCGTCCGTAGCGGCGGCAACAAGGAAGTCGCCGTCCGCATTCTGGCGCATCATAACTATATACTCCCCTATTTCTCCAGCCAGCGTGCGGCTTTCCTTCCAAGGCTGTTTCTCTGCGGAGAGGAACTCGAGCAGCTGCGGATACTTGTGGTAGTATTCCGGGATGTCAGGGATGACCGTGGCGCCGGACCAGGTTATCATTGTACGGGCGATCTCCGACGTTGCGGTTGAAGGCACCTCCTGGCTGTTGTCCTTGCGGGTGGTCCTTCCCTGATGCAGCTCCATAAAGCCGTTGTTCATATCCAGCGGCCCGGCAAGCATATTTACGAACACCGATGTCACGAAGGTCTTGGGCTGGAATATCTGCTTTCCGTCCAGCTGGGCCTTGCAGTATTCCCTGGTTATGGCGTTTGGCCAGGTGCGCATCTGCCCGAAGGGATGGACAGGATAATCGTGGTAGTCCACAAGCAGATGATGCTTGGCGCAAAGGGCGGTTATCATCTGGGTGTTGCGGTTCTTTTCCAAAGGAGTACCGTTCATAAAACCATACTTGACGCCGGCGGCTCCCCACTGCTCATACTGGGCAAGTGTTTCCTCTATGGGGTAACGCCTTCCGGCCACATCGTTCAGGTAAAGCCATACGCCCACTCCCTTTTCCTGACCGTATTTTATTATGCGCTGGACATCCTTGGCCTTCTCCCCGTTCACGGGATCGGAACTTGCGGCGAACTCGGGGCCGTACCAGTTGGCGTCAAGCACCAGATGGCTGAAGCCCTGTTCAGCGGCAAAGTCAATCATACGGGTCCAGGAATCGTAGTTCATTCCATAGTGATATCCTTCCCATACTGCGCCGTCTATGCGCCAGTCCCAAAGCGCCACTCCGGGTTTCACCCAGCTGAAATCTCCATCCGGCTCAGGATTCAGCAACTCTATGATATGGGAATCGACCAGGTCTCCCGCCGTGTCGCCACACATTATCACGCGCCAGGCGGATGTATATGGCGTACTGGCAGATATCTTTTCAGGTATCACCTCGAACGCTGTGGATCCGGATTTGGAACGAAGCCTCATAGGCCAGCAGTCAATTCCCAGGAACGCCTCGTGGATGGCCAGATAGCTCTTTTCAGAGGCTTTTACGGTCATTACGGGCAATCTTTCGCCATTGGACTCGCTGAGCTTCTCAGGCCCAATATTGTGCCTTTCTCCGTTATAGAACCAGGCGGTATAGTCTCCTGCGAAATTGAACTGGGTGGTTTCGCTCATCTCCCCTGCCGGAAGGCCGGTGAAACGGAAGGCTGCGCCGTCGTTATAGACGCGCACCTGAAGCGTACAGCTGCCAAGACCGGCAAACTGCAGCGTGAAATCCCTTTGGTTGTACCTGTCCGGAACCTCCGAGCGCTTGCCCCAGAGAGGCCTCCAGACTCCCCTTGCACGGACCGTGCGGCCGGCTGGGGCAAAAGCCTGGGCCCTTGGCGCTGTGTTTTCGGATGTAGAATAGCCTATCTCGGACCAGTCTATGGTGGGGTCCCCGTCCTTAGAAAGGCTGTACTGGAGTTTTCCAGCGGCATCGACACCCACTGTAAAGACCGTCTTGCGGTCCGGAGACTTAACCTTGTACGTCTCCCCGTCAAAACGGGGGGCCAAGGCCAGAATGAGAAGAAGGATCAGTTTCATATGGTTAATGTTAAAATAATCAATAATCAGCCAGCACGCCGCTTGCGCATTGTGGGGCTCCGCTCTGGTCGAAGCCTTCCACGACCACCTTGAACCTGCCCTGGTAGGACGGCAGGACGTATTCAAAAGTCCGGCTTTCTCCAGGGGCGAGTTCTATGAGCGGATGCCAAAGGATTGTCTGCCTCAGGTCCGGAACGCCTCCGGATGTATCCGGCAGCCAGCTTACTACAGGATAGCTGACGCCCTGGTAATCCACCACCCTGACATTGTCGCCAAAAGGGTAAGACGGCAGGTCCCGCCTGTAAGTGACAAAATTGACCACTCCGGGATAAGTGCGGTTCCCGATGAAATAGGTATTGGGGTAAACGACAATCTTTTCCACCAGGAGCGGATCGTATTCCAGGATACGGTTATGGTCAGGCACAGGCACGCCGTCAAGCAGCACCAGGCAGGCCTGCTGTGCAATTGGCACGGTACGGAATTCATCCTTCAGGACTATATGCAGTTCCCTTCCGGTAGCGGTCCTATGAAAGCCTATCTCATTGATATACTCCACGAACAGCTCTTCCATCAGGGGGAACCGTGTGTAGTGGTCAAGGTAGTAAACCACGGAATCGGCAAAGAAATGCCTGTCTGGAATGGGCAGCGCAGTATAGAGGGAATCTGCGTGGGAGGCACGCTGGAGCTGCAT
>JAGCYZ010000048.1 GCA_017960545.1 Bacteroidales bacterium | reverse complement strand
TGAAAAAGATATTAAGATATACATTCGCAATTGTCCTCGGTCTTAGCATTTGCTCCTGCGACAAGCTGTTCGACAGCCTCGAGGGAGACCTTACAAAGATGTCCGAGGAGGATATGACATCGAGCCAGGCTGGTATGGAAAAACTTCTGTCCGACATTTACAGCACCATCCCTATGGATGCCTTCAACAGGAAGGACAGGAGTACAACCTTCGCCACGCCTTCAAAGGCCGCGGACTACTCCATTGATGTCACCAGCTTCTGGAACTATAAGAAGATGCGCTCCATCAACTACTTCATCCAGCAGGTTGACGTGGCATTGGAGAAGAAAGCCATCAACCAGGCCACCCGCGACGCAATGCTCGGCGAAGCCCTCTTCGCCCGCGCATACTGCTACTTTGCTTCTGTAAGACGCCTCGGAGGTGTTCCTATCGTTACAGAGCCTCTTGACCAGTATTATGACGGAGACAAGAACGAAGGACTTTACATACCTCGTTCCACCGAAAAGGAGACCTGGGATTTTGTAATCTCTGAACTTGAAAAGGCAGCAGCCCTCCTTCCTGAGAGCAGGGTTGACGGAGCCTACCGCGCAACAAAATGGTCCGCCCTTGGACTGCTGTCACGCGTAGCCCTCTATGCCGCGTCTGTCAGCAAGTACTGGAACAAGGAAGCCATTCCAAACAGTTACCTCTCCGTACAGCAGAAGCTTACCTATATGGAAGCTTCCTATGCCGACGCCTACTATGCAAAGTGCATCGAGGCAAGTGAGAAGATTATCAATTCCGGCGTATTCTCCCTTTACGGAGGAGCCACCGCCGACAGGGAAAAGGCAAAGGAGAATCTCACCAACCTGTTCCTCAACCGTCAGGACTGCGAGTTCCTCTTTGGAAAGAGCTACAAGAACGGTCTTTCTACCGCAGACCACTCGTTCGACATCTACAACTCTCCCAACCAGGCACACGCAGTTGCCACCAACCGTGGATGGGGTAACTACTCCATCACTTCAGACCTCGTTGACCTGTTCGACGACTATACCGAGGCCGGCGGAAGGGCAGACGGTACTATAAAGACAAGGGCCGACGGCAAGGAGGATGTGTTCTTCTCTCAGATAGTAAACTCCGCATCCGACTTTGACGAAAGCGCTCCTTTCATCAAGTATGACCATCCGGCCGATCCGTTCCTTAACAAGGACGCCCGCTTCCAGGCCTGGGTGCTTTATCCCGGTGCAGCGTTCAGAAACATTGAGCCGTACATCGTAGCCCAGGGAGCAGCCTGGATAGCAGGCAAGAACCCCGAGTTCTATGTGGACAAGGAGTACCAGCTTGTGAACGGCGCTGGCGAGACTGTGGTAATCCATAATCTGGGAGGCGACGAGCCGTCAATCTCCGCATTCAACAGGATTGGCAACAGCGCGTCTACCGACCACGCCGATTTCTGGAACACCTGCTTCGGAATCAGGAAATTCTTGGATCCCAACACGGCTCTCGTATATTCATCCAACCCTTGGTGTGACATCCGCTATGCCGAGATCCTGCTGAACTACTGCGAGGCTTGCGTCGAGAGCGGACGCGGAAATGCCGCCACCGCCAAGAAGCTGCTCAACGACATCCGCCACAGGGCCGCTTTCACGGATGACATTGAGCTTACGCTGGAGAACGTACTTCACGAGCGCGCCGTTGAGCTCGCACTCGAAGGCGACCAGAGCTACACTCTGCACCGCCGCCGCGAGTATCTCAACAACAGGTCCGGCTACATTGCCAGGAAGCACACCCTGCTGCCGGTTCTGGACCTGCGTGACGGCGTTGACAATCCCAAGTACATCTTCCCTCGTGTGAACCTGTATCACGGAGACGTTCAGTTCTATCCCACAGGTTTGAACACCAACCTTGTAGACTACTACGGAAGCATTTCCAACTATGTTAACAATGGTTTGACACCTAACCCTTCACAGCAATAATAAAAGGATAATCGTTATGAAAAAGATATTAGTTATATTATCATTGCTCGTTCTGGCAACATCTTGCGACTGGTTCAAGTTCGATAACATGGAGCAGTGGGATGCCCAGGTAGAAGGAAGGATCATCGACAGCAAGACCGGCGAGAACGTCCAGATGGCCTGGCCGAACAACTCCAGGATAGACATCTATGAACTTGGCTGGGACGGTGAGGCATCCGAGAAATGGTACGTGAAGTGCAACGGCACTTTCGTCAACAAGCTCGTATGGGCAGGACAGTACAGGATGGAAACCGTGGACAGGAATTTCTACCCGGTATCCATTCCGTTCGAGCTCAAGAAAGGCGAAAACAAGTTAGACTTTACCGTGACCCCTTATGCGCGTATCATCGACCCTCAGCTCACCTATGAGAACGGAAAGATTGTCGCAAGGTTCAAAGTAGAGCACGCGGACCCTTCCAAGACCACCAATATGGATGTTGCCCTGTTCGGCTTCACCGACAGGTGGGTGAGCGATGGCAACAACAACTTCGACTTTGACAAAGTGCAGAAAGAAGGAAAGCTCAAGAAGATCAAGAATGCCGATGGACAGACCGTAATCGAGCTTTCAATTGATCCTACCAAGGCCAGTGGAATGCAGTTTGTTTACAAGAGGGACCACTTCTTCCGCATCGGCGCAGTCGCCACCGGAAGCGGAGTCAACTCTGGAAAACGCTACAATTTCTCTCCTGTATTCAAGATGTCAAGCGACTTCTCAAAGGTTGAGATCGTGACCAACTGGGATGAGGAGTAGCCTTTAGGCTCACTCATATTCAATGAATTGCGGACCGGATGTCAATTTCCGGTCCGTTTTTTTTATAATAAATGGTAAAAAGTGTACAACTTTTAGATATTTTTAAATATATTTGTAAAGAATTTATTAACCCATAGAACAGTTATTCTTAACTTATATATTACTAACACTAATTTACCTATTATTGTAATGAAGAAACTACTCTTTCAGCGGCTTCTACCGCTCCTATTATGTATGCTGTTCAGCATACCGGTAGTTTTCGGTCAGAACCAAGTTGCCGTAAGGGGTACCATCGTGGACCAGGAAGGGCAGCCTGTCATAGGCGCCGGCATTATGGTCAAAGGTACCACTAATGGTGTGACAACTGATCTTGACGGTAATTTCTCCATCGTCGTTCCAAGTGGTTCGATCCTTGAGATCTCTTCCATTGGATATGCGACTCAGGAAGTGACCGCAGCACCAACGCTTAACATCACGATGCGTGAGGACGTTACTCAACTTGAGGAAACCATCGTGGTAGGTTATGGTACTCAGAAGAAAGCTTCTTTGACCAGTGCCATTTCCAACATCCGAAGCGAGGAACTCACTGCGACAAAGCAGTCTGACGTGCTCGCATCCCTCCAGGGAAAGGTTCCTGGACTTATGATCCGCCAGAAGACCGGAGATGCCGGAGACTTCAACACAGACCTCCAGCTCCGCGGCTACGGCGAGCCTATCGTTGTGGTTGACGGCGTTGTAAGGACTGTTCCGCGTCGTAGCCAGACCCAGAACCTTTCTTACTCCAACAGTAGCTCCGCAGTACTTGCACAGCTCAACCCTGAAGACATCGAGAGCATCTCCGTGCTCAAGGACGCATCCGCAGCCATCTACGGTATGGGTGCAGAGAACGGAGTAGTGCTTGTAACCACAAAGCAGGGCGCAATTGGAGCACCTACCGTAAAATATTCCAACAGGTTCTCCTTTGGAGTTCCTACTTCACTCCCCGAGGAGGTTGACATCATCACCTGGTTCAATGAGAGGAACGAGATGGCCGCCAACGTAGGCCAGGTTCAGTACTACTCACAGGACCTCATCAACCATTACATCAACGGCGACCCGGGTTGGACAGACAACCGCTGGTACTCCGCATTTTACAAGAAGTTCTCCTTCGCCCAGAACCACCAGGTATCTGTAAACGGAGGTAACAACCAGACCCAGTACTACCTCAGCGGTTCCTTCAACGATGACCGTGGTATCCTTGACGGCCCTCAGCTCGGCTATCAGAGCTTCTCATTCCAGGGCAACGTCACCACCAACATCACCCAGGAACTCAAGGTTGTCTATCAGTCTCAGATGAGCTGGAACAACAGGACCAGCGTTCCCCAAAACTCCAACCAGAACTTCTACACCCGCGGACTTTACGCCGAGCGTTATGTTCCTTGGAAAGTTCCCAGCAACCCTACCCACTGGGCATACAACTCCGGAACCGACGGACGTAACAGTGTGGGAGCCCTCAACGGCGCAGGCGGTTATGACAAGACCCAGCAGTCTTCGTTCAACAACAACCTCACCGCCACCTATTCTCCTGCCTGGCTCAAGGGATTCAGGCTCCAGGGACAGGTTTCCTACGATTTCCAGACCCGTCAGACCCGTCAGCTCAACCTGGCGTTCCCTCTGTACAACTGGGAAACCGACGAGTACGTAATGAACAACAAGGATACCGACTCCTACGAAGAGCGCTGGGACAAGAGGCAGACCCTCTATGGAAAGGCTCAGGCCAACTACTCAACCAAGCTGGGCAAGCACGAGATTGGTGCTATGCTCGCAGCCGAGGTGAACATTGGATGGACCTCCGAAATCCGCGGCAAGCGCGAATTCTCCGGACTGTACACCCACGACATCCTGGACCAGGGAGACTCTTCAACAGCCACCAACGTCGGCCGCAGAAGCAGCAATGCAAAGGGCGGATACATTGGACGTATCAATTATGAATATGACGGCAAGTACATTGTTGAGTTGATGGCCAGGTACGATGGTTCATACTTCTACGCACCGGGTTACCGCTGGGCTTTCTTCCCTTCATATTCCGTTGCCTGGCGTGTATCAGAAGAGCCGTTCTTCCAGAACATCCTTCCTTGGATGACCAGCTTCAAGCTCCGTTGGTCTGACGGTATGTCAGGAGCCACCCAGGGTTCCGCATATCAGTACCTGCTCGGTTACACCCAGACCGGTACCAACTACGTATTCAACGACGGCGCCCAGATAATGGGATTCTCAAGCACACAGACTGCTGAAACCCTCCTTTCCTGGACCAGGACCTATATGAGGGACTTCGGATTCGACTGGGAAGTCAACCGTGGAATCATCGGAGGATCCATCGACTGGTTCTGGAGGGACAGGACAGGCATCCAGGCACGAAGCACCAACTCCGTTCCTGATATGTACGGACTTTCACTGCCTTACCTGAACCTCAACGCCAAGGAGAACGTAGGTATTGACTTCGAGCTCTCACACAGAATGAGGATCAACGACTTCAACTACCGCATTACCGGAACCGTTACATTCTCAAGGGAGCGCGACTCTCATATCGAGGCTGAAAAGACCGCCATCTACACCTCATCCCAGAACTATTTCGAGAACCATACCGAAGGACGTTGGGACGATGCCCTGGAAGGACAGTACTATGAGTGGAAGGGCGGACAGTTTGGAAGCTACTCCGAAATCAACAACTACCCGGTTCTCTACGACCGCAGCAGCTCCCACAGCAATATGTCTTCAACCCTTCCCGGAACCTATAAGATCCTGGACCGCAACGGAGACGGTGTTATCTCCTCTGCTGACCAGTTCTATTCCTGGAAGGAAGGCAACCCGCCGCTGCAGTTCGGTTTGATGATCTTTATGGATTACAAGAACTTCGACCTGAGCGCTACCTTCAACGGAGCCGCATTGAGCCACAAGGACATGCAGCTCTCCGGAGGTATGGGTTACGGACATAACAAGACCCTCTTCAAGTATCAGCTCGACCACTACAGGCTTGCAGACGGTTATACCGACCCTCGCGACCCCAACTCAGTATGGGTACCCGGATACTGGCCGGCTCTTGCCCCCGCCAGTGCTTACAACGACGCTTCATCCAACGGAACATACCGTTACAGGCAGCCTTATTCCTGGGTTAACAACGCGTTCTTCCGTATGAAGAGTATCGAGATCGGTTACACCTTCCCCAAGGCCCTTCTCAGCAAGGCTCACATCAAGAGCGCCCGCATCCACTTCAGCGCAACCAACCTCATTACTTTCTGTAACCCGGTTGTAAAGGCTTGGGATCCTGAGGCATTCCAGAGCGACTACCGCGGAGCCAGCGGCGCACCTCTGCTCAAGACATTCGTAATCGGAACCAGCATCAGCTTCTAAAGATATTGAGATATGAAAAAGATATTAAGATATACATTCGCAATTGTCCTCGGTCTTAGCATTTGCTCCTGCGACAAGCTGTTCGACAGCCTCGAGGGAGACCTTACAAAGATGTCCGAG
>JAGCYZ010000047.1 GCA_017960545.1 Bacteroidales bacterium | reverse complement strand
CCTTATCTGTTCCATATCCATCTTCCGGAATTCAAAGCTTCCTATCCTGTCAACGTAAACGGCGGTAAGGGTGTCTCCCTGTTTCTTCTTGTCGTGGCCAATATAGCTCATAAGGGTCTCCGTATCGAACGGATCCGACACCGGAAGCGCGTATCGCCGCAGCAGCGGCTCAAGCCTCGCGCGGACGGCGTCGGAACACATATACAGCATTCCGGCGGCCACGCTTTCTCCGTGGAAGAGCGAGCCGTTGCCGGCCGCCTCTATGGCGTGTCCAATGGTGTGGCCAAAGTTCAGCACCTTCCTTAGGCCCTTCTCAGTGGGATCCGCATCCACCACCGCGCCCTTTATAGCAAGGGCTCCGGAGATGATCCTGTCCAGCCTGGGCTCCAGCGGTCCCTCTTCCTCTATCAGGGAAAAGAGGTCCGCATCGCTTGTGGCGGCCATCTTGATGGCCTCCGCCAGGCCTTCGTGCAGCAGGCGCGGGTCAAGCGTCCTGAGGCAGTCCGGGTCAATGACCACGGCCTTTGGCATATGGAAGGCTCCCACAATGTTCTTGACGCCCCCAAAGTCAACCCCTGTCTTACCTCCTATGGAAGAATCCACCTGGGAAAGGAGCGTGGTGGGCACATTGTAGAAATCTATCCCTCGCATATAGCACGATGCCGCAAAACCTGCGGTATCCCCCACTACGCCGCCTCCCACCGCAATCACGGCATCCGTCCTGGTGAATCCCGCAGAAAGCAGTTCTGCCAGGATGGCGCGCACGGTATCAAGATTCTTGTTCCTCTCTCCCTGCCCAAAGACAAAGCAATATCCTTGAGGGCAGGCTGCGAGCACCTCCTGAACGTAATTGAAAGGCACTCCGCTGTCTGTAACCACCATTATTTTGCGGTCCACCGGGACCCAGTCGGATATGTGGGAGATTGCACCTCTGAGGACAACTGGCATATTTTGAAATTTTTACAAAATAAAGAAAAAAACAATATCTTTGCAACCCCACTTTTATATGAATAAACTCAGCCTATACCTGGCCTCGGCCATTCTTTTAGCAACTGCGGCCTTTCAAGCCACGGCGCAGGAAATAAACCCTGAAGAAGATCCCGTTTACAACCTTGAAGGAATCTCGGTTACGGGAACCAGAATACCCATTACACTCAACCAGAGTGCCAGGATGGTCACCGTCCTGGACAGCGTGGCCCTCAGCTCCATTCCCGCCTCCAGCATCAACGACATCCTTAAATTCGCCGTGGGCGTTGATGTGCGCCAGAGGGGCGTTATGGGAATGCAGACAGACATAAGCATACGCGGAGGCACCTTCGACCAGATTGCTATACTGCTGAACGGCGTAAGCATAAGCGACCCCCAGACCGGCCACAACGCGGGAGACTTCCCCGTTGACATAAGCGAGATAGACCGCATTGAGATACTGGAAGGCCCCGCCGCAAGGGCGTACGGCACCTCATCCCTTATGGGAGCGGTAAACATCGTGACCAAGACGCACGAGAACAGCGGCGTGAGCGCCAAGGTAGAAGGAGGCTCGCACTCGCTTTTCAGCGCCGCTTTAGGAGGAAACATCAACTCAGGCAAATTCAGCAACCAGCTGTCCCTGAGCTACACCGGCACAAAAGGCTACACCCTTAACCGTGAAGGCAATCCCAACACGGATTTCAAGGCTGCCAAAGCCTTTTACCAAGGCAATTACGACGGGCGCGGCATAGAGCTCAAATGGCACACGGGCCTCTCCGTAAAGGATTTTGGGTCCAACACCTTTTACAGCCCCCGCTACGACGACCAGTTCGAGCATCTGCTCAAAACCTACACCGCCCTTCAGGCAGAGACCCAGGGAAAGTTCCACTTCAAGCCGTCGCTGTACTGGAACCACACTGAAGACCGCTTTGAGCTTTTCCGCGGCAGGGCTGACAAATATCCCTTCAACTTCCACCGCACCGACGTGCTGGGAGTGAATGTGGGCGGATGGGTGCAGACTCGCCTAGGAAGGACCGCCTTTGGGACCGAGGTCAGGAACGAGAACATTATAAGCACCAACCTGGGAGAACCCCTTCCCAAAGAGATACCCGTCAAAGGGAAAGACGCTTCCTACAAAGTGGGTCTCAACCGCACCGATTTCAACATTTACCTGGAGCATAACGTTATCCTTCAGCGCTTTACCTTCTCTGCCGGAGTGACCGCCGCAAAGAACACGGGCAACAACGAAGGCCTCCGCTTCTACCCCGGAGCCGACATCAGCTTCAGGATATCGGATTACTTCAAGGCCTACGCGTCCTGGAACAGCTCGCTAAGGATGCCCACCTTCACCGAACTCTACTATTCGGTTGGCGGCCACATAGCCGACAAGAACCTCAAGGCGGAGAAGATGAAGGCCGCCGAAGCCGGAATCAAGTACCTGAACACCGGAATCCGCGCCATAGCCACCGTCTATTACCATCACGGCACGGACCTCATAGACTGGATAAAGGACCTCTCCGTTCCCGACGCACCGTGGACATCCGTCAACCATTCTGTGATAAACGCCATTGGCGAAGAGCTCACCCTGAGGCTGGAGCCCCACCTGCTCCTTGGCAAGCCGGACTTCCCCGTAAGGAGCCTCAACCTGAGCTACGCACACATAGACCAGGACAAGAAGGCAGACCAGGGATTCGAGTCCTACTACTCGCTGGAATACCTCCGGAACAAATTTGTTTTCCAGTTTGACCTCAAGCTGTTTGAGAAACTCAACCTTGACCTTTCCGCCCGCTGGCACGACCGCTCCGGCAGCTACCGCCTTTACCAGGACGGAGCCGATACCGGAAAGGTTGTCAACTACGAGCCCTACACCGTGGTGGACGCCAGGCTGTCTTGGGACGAAATCTCCTGGAGCGTATATGTAAATGCGGAAAACCTTCTGGACCGCACATATTACGACCACGCCAATATACCACAGCCCGGCCTGTGGGTAAAGGCCGGGCTGCAGCTTCGCCTGGAATAAATCCGTTTATTTGACGTCAATAGATGCTTTCCCGCTCTTGAGGCCGGGAGAGCTTACCGTAAGCGTGCACTTACCCTTCTTGCCATTTGAGCGGACCACGGCCATCGCGCGTCCTTTCCAGGTGGAATGGGCGGCATCGGCATAGGAATCGGGATCTTCGAGGTTGGCGTTGCCCGCGGCAAGGAAGGTTCCGGCCCCGGACACCGCAAATGAAAGGTCAAACCCGGCATTGGGACAAACCACTCCGTTGCGGTCAACCACTTCTACCGTCACATAGCATATTTCCGCGGTGGAAGGGGCTATGGACGGGGTTTCGGGCGTGAGGCGCAGGGCGTAGGGCTTGCCGGGCGTAGTCAGCGTGCAGGCCTTGCCGGAGGCCTCTGCACGCAGGGTGCCCGGCTCGTATGGCACTTCGAAAGACGCTTTGAACTGTGTGGAGCGGTCTGTCTTGGCTGTGCCTATCAGCTTGCCGTTCAGGTAAAGGCTCACTTCCGGGGCCTTGGAATAGACTTCCACGGTGACGGGCTTTCCTTCCCATCCCGGCCACTCCCAGCATTCCCAAGTGGGATAGACGGCCCAGCCCGTGGTGCGGATATCTCCGTTATAGCCGTTTGGCTCGCGCACTCCCATATAAAGGGAGTTGGCGTCGCCGTTCCAAAGGATATCCCGGTAATGGCTTATTGGCTTGCGCCAGCCGGTAAGGTCTATGTCGCCGCAGTAGGCACCGTGGTACGGGAACTGGCCGGACAGGTGGAAAGACGGCCTGGGGTCTCCCCTGTAGTAGTATTTGCCTATTCCGCTCTCGCCCAGGTAATCTATGGCGGTCCATACAAAGTCGCCTATGATATAGTCGTTGTCCTGGCAGTAAGCCCAGTTGCGGAAGGCGTCGTTGGGATAGCTCTCGGTCTGGGCCATAACCCTCTCCGGAACCCTTTCGTGATCCGAAGCGGAATGCTGCAGGAGGTAATTGTAGCCCACTATGTCGTGTACCTCGGCAAGGGGGTCGTAGATGTCCCAGTCGCGGTCCCAGGAGGCCAGGGCGCTGGTTACGGGGCGTGTGGTATCGTAATCGTGTATCGCCTGCTTAAGGAGCTTGGCCGTCTTGACTACGGCCAGTTCCTTGCGCTCTATAACCTCGTTTCCGGTGCTCCACATAATGATGGAAGGATGGTTGCGGTCCCGCCTTACCATACTGTGGACGTCTTCTTTATACCACTGGTCGAATAACTTGCTGTAATCGAAGGGACTCTTCTCCGAACGCCATCCGTCAAACGATTCGTCTATCACCAGCAGGCCAATCTCGTCGCAGGCGTCAAGGAAGGCCGGCGCGGGCGGATTGTGGCTGGTGCGTACCGCATTGTAGCCAGCTTCCTTGAGCTGGCGCGCCTTGCGGTACTCAGCAGCATCGAACGCCGCCGCGCCAATGATGCCGTGGTCGTGGTGGACGCATCCGCCGTTAAGGAGTATGCGGGCCCCGTTGAGCACGAAGCCTTCGGCCGAATTCCAGCGGATGGTACGTATTCCGAAAGTCTGCGCCGCGGCGTGATTGCCCACGCTCAGGTTGGCGACATACAAATTTGGCTTCTCTGGGCTCCAGAGCTTTGGAGCAGCTATGCGGATGTCCTGCGACAGGACAACGGTATCGCCTGCGGCCACGCTCACGGGCACGCGCGCCGTAGCTACCGAAGCGCCGGCATCGCGGATATCGATATCCAGCGTCCCGGAAAATGCGGTGCCGGAACCGTTGATCACGGCTGCGCTCACGTTTACCAGGGCCTCGCGCTCACCGGCCTGCACCGTGGTGATGAACGTTCCCTGATGCTCCAGATGCACCGGCGGCTCCTCTATGAGCCACACGTGGCGATAGATGCCGGAGCCGGAATACCAGCGGCAGTTGCCCTGCTGCGAGTTGTCCACCTTGACGGCTATCACGTTGTCTCCGCTCCTGAGGAACGGGGTGATATCTACGTCAAACGAAGTGTATCCGTACGGGTGCTCCCCTGCCGGCAGTCCGTTCACATAGACCTGGGCGTTCATATATACGCCTTCGAAATACAGGCGCTTGACGCCCTCCGACGGGGTATATGTATAATGCTTCCTATACCAGCCGATGCCCGTGGGGAAGAACCCGCCGGCGTTGCCCGCGGGGGCGTCTGCCACGGCCGCGAACTCAATGCTCCAGTCGTGCGGAAGGTCCAGGCCGCGCCAGGAAGTGTCGTCCAGAGTGGGCTCCTGCGCATTGGCAGGCGCGTCCAGCAAAAATTTCCACCCGGAATCGAAAAGCTGTCCGGGCTTGGGAGCGGCGCTTGCCGCAACTGCCGCCAAAGCGAAGAAGGCGAACAGAAATGCTATTAATTTCTTCATATTACAAAGCGTATCTGTACAAATATAAGAAATATAGAGTACATTTGCGTTAATATGCGTCCGCTTGTAGTGATACGGTATGTTGGAATGATCCTGCTAATCATAGTGGGATTCCTTGTCGTGGCCGGCGTGGTATCCTGCATAGGAGGCTCTGACCAGGCAACCCTTCCGCTGTTCTTCTCTGCATTCATAGGGCTGCTGGTAGGCATATTCCCCCTGCTGTTCATCAAAGCGGTTCCAAGCATAACAAGGCGCGAAGGATACGCCATAGTGGTGTTCGCCTGGCTTGTGGCGTGCATCTTCGGATGCCTCCCCTACCTGCTTTTCAGCGAGGATTTCAACCTTATAAACTCCCTGTTCGAAAGCGTTTCCGGATTCACCACCACCGGAGCGTCCATAATAGATGACATAGAGGCTCTTCCTGACGGCCTGCTGTTCTGGAGGATGTCCACCAGCTGGATAGGAGGTATAGGCGTTGTGATGTTCGCCCTGCTCATCCTTCCCTCTATGCGAGGCGTAGGAAGCATCCTGTCCGATATGGAAATGTCCGCCATTGCCAAGGACAACTACCACACAACCAAGCGCAGGTCCATAATCCAGCTGCTCATCATCACTTACTGCGTGCTCACTTCCTTCGCGGCCATATCCCTGCATTTTGCCGGAATGGACTGGTTCGATGCCATCTGCCACGCTATGTCCGCCTGCTCATCCTGCGGCTTCTCCACAAAGAACGCAAGCATAGCGGCGTTCAACTCCCCCGCCGTGGAGTGTGTCATAATGGTGTTTATGGTATGCGCCGGTATCCACTTTGGAGTATTCCTGTCCGCCATCACGGGAAGAGGCTCCGTCCGCGGACTGTCCTCATCCCTCAAGACCTATATGTCATTTATGCTGGTGATTGCACTGGCCGTTTCAGTCAATCTGTGGTACGAGGGCATTTACAGTTCTTTCCTCGGAAGCCTTCGCCGCGGATTCTTCCACGTCATATCCCTGAGCACAACAACAGGATTCGCAATCACGGATACAAACCTGTGGCCGGCATTCTGTGTTGTCCTGCTCACTATCTGTTCGCTGATATGCGCCTGCAGCGGCTCCACCACCGGAGGTATCAAGATTGACAGGATGGTCATTATGGCCAAGTCCGTACAGGTGAGGATCCTGCAGCAAAGGAACCCCAACCGCTTCTACTCCGTACGTCTGGACGGCCGCAGCGTAAGCCAGGACAAAGTGGAGGACGCGCTCAACTTCATCGCAGTATATATGCTTCTGGTTGCCGTGGGATGCCTCTGCTTCACCGGATTCGGGAACGACCTCCAGACCAGTTTCTCCGCCGCCGTAGCGTGCCTGGGCAATGTGGGACCCGGTTTCAGCAAGGTTGGTTCAATGAACAACTACGCCACCCTGAACACTGCCACCAAGGCAGTGGGCATAATGCTTATGTTCCTTGGCCGATTGGAAATTTTCGAAATCCTCCAGCTCTTCTACAGCCACCGCAGCGAATAGCCCGTTATTCCGCCTCCAGTACAAATACGGCCGAACTGTACAGTGACGGCAGGGACGGATTGAACGCTCCGCTTTCCAGGAAAGCACCGGTGAACGAGCGTCCGTTGCCCCACCAGCAGGAACGGTTCACATTCTGTTCCGTAACCTTGTATCTCCTGGCGGGATCGAGCCCCTTGAGCTTGAAAGAATGACCCTCTCCACCCAGTGCGTTGAAGCGCAGGCAGTATGTATAGACCACGGCCTTTCTCTTGTCAGGACTCACGTACATCATTCCGTAAAAGTCGTTTCCGTACGGAGTTCCCAGGCGGTAAAGGTCTCCGGTAAATACTACATCCCTGTAAGTCTTATAAGATTCCACGCATCTGTTCACAAGGGCCAGCTCGCTTTCTTCCAGCAGTTTAGGCTGCAGTTCAAGACCCAAACGGCCCTGGCAGGCCACGTCAAAGCGGAACTTGAGAGGAGTCACGTTACGGCTCTGGTGGTTGGGTACCGCCGATACGTGCGCGGCCATCACGCAGGCCGGATAGATGAGGCTTGTGCCGTACTGCATAAGCACGCGCTCATAGCCGTCGGTATCGTCGCTGGTCCAGACTTCATTGAAATAGGACAGTGCTCCGTAGTCCACCCTTCCGCCGCCGGAGGAACAGCACTGTACCAGAACGTCCGGATACTTGGCGCGGATACGTTCCATCACCTTGTAGAAGCCCTGGCAATACTCCACATAGAAGCGATCCTGGTCCGTTCCCAGGTACGGGCTGCCAAATGACTCCACAGGGCGGTTGCAGTCCCATTTCACATAATCGATTGCCGGGGACAGTTTCATTACGTCGTCGAAAATGCCATATACAAAGTCCTGCACGGCCGGATTGGAAAGGTCCAGCACCCACTGGTTGCGCACCTGGTACTGTTCCCTGCCGGGACTCTGGACAACCCAGTCCGGGTGGGTATGGGCCAGCACGGAATTGGGATTCACCATCTCCGGCTCTATCCAGATACCAAATTTCAATCCCTTGGAATGGGCGTAGGAAGCAATGTAGTCCATTCCTTCCGGCAGTTTGGTGACATTCACCTGCCAGTCGCCAAGACCGGCGTTGTCCCTGTTGCGGGGGTACTCGTTCCCAAACCAGCCGTCGTCAAGGACGAACATTTCCAGCCCCATTGAGGCGGCGTCGTCAATCATATTGATGAGGGTCTGGGTGGTGAATGAGAAATATGCGCCTTCCCAGCTGTTAAGCAGTATGGGGTTGATGTTCCCGCCTCCGTAAACGCCATAGTTGCGCGCCCAGCGGTGAAGGTTCCTGGAAGCGCCGCCGGCGCCCTGGGAGGAGAAGGTCCATATCATTTCCGGGGTGGTGAAAGAGTCTCCCGCAGCCAAAGGATATGCGCTGGCAAACGGGTTGATCCCCGCAATTATGTTGAGCCTGTCGTCAGGGTCGCGCTCAAAGCTGATGCGGTAGTTGCCGCTCCAGGCAAAGGCTCCCGCAACCACGTCGCCGGAGTCTTCGTTGAGTTCGGAAGTGCCCAGGCTGAGCAGGAATGACGGGTTGCCCACCTGCGTGTTCTGGGTACCGCGCCTGGATTCAAGCACTTTGGTATCGTGTGTGAGAAGTTCGTTCTCCAGCTGCATTTCCTGGGCCCAGCCGCCGTGGACGTGCGAGAGCAGGTACCTGTCGGACCTGAGGCTGATGGCGCCGGAAGCGTAGGAGAGCATCCTGAGGGGAGATTTTCCGCCGTTCCGTATCACGGAGTGGGACAGGATCACATCCTCTTTGAAATAAGCGTCGTAGAACAGGCTCACTTCTACCGATGTCACCGGATCCTTGAGGCGGATCTCCGTTGTGGTGACGTCTCCCCTGCGGCGGGTTTCCAGACCGCTGTAGTAGAGTTCGGTGTTATGGTTGCCGTTTGCATATTGCAGGTGCAGGGCGGGTTCTCCCTGGTACCTGCCGCCCGTAGCGGGGTAAGCGGAAAAGCCGGATGAATAGCGGCCGGCCCTCTGGGGGACGGCGGCGAATTCAGAGGCGTTGACCTTTGACCCGTAATAGAGTTGCTGTACTTCCCCGTTGTTCCTTACCACCAATATCAGGCTGGTGGACTCTGTTTCTATTGGAATGATCTTCTGCTCCTGAGCCTGGAGCAGGGCTGCCGCAAGCAAAAAGGCAGCGATTATGGTTGTAATCCTTCTCATACTAAGACGCTTTTCACAAATATAATGAAAAGAAAACATTGTCATCTATGGCTTTTTTGCTATTTTCGCCCCCCGTATTACAGAAGGCTTATCAGGAATGCAGCACCTTGGCGAGATAATATCCCTTATAGTGGCGCTGAGCTGGACCGCCACGGCCATATTCGCCGACATTGCCAGCCACCGTATGGGAGCCCTGTCCCTCAATCTTATAAGGATGGGCTTCTCAATAGTATTCCTGAGCGTCCTGCTGGTCATTGTCACAGGTTCCCCATTTCCACTCTATGCAGACGGCGCCACATATTTCTGGCTGGCGCTCTCCGGACTCGTAGGCTATGTGTTCGGGGATATGTGCCTGTTCAGCTGCTATGTGCTCATAGGCTCCAAATTCGGACAGATACTGATGACCCTGGCGCCGCCCGTGGCAGGCATCGCCGGATGGCTGATGCTGGGCGAGAAGCTTTCCTGGCACTCCTGGCTGGCAATGCTTGTGACGCTTACGGGTATCGCCATCTGTATCCTGGGGCGCGGAGGCGCCTCGCACAAGCTTGAAATCAAACTCCCGTGGAAGGGCGTCCTCCTTGGAATCGGCGCCGGAATAGGCCAGGGCGTGGGCCTTGTGCTCAGCAAGATCGGCCTGGAAAACTACGCGGCTGCGCTTCCGGACGACGTATCGCGCGGAGTGACGTTTATGATGCCTTTTGCAGGCACGCTCATAAGGGCGGTCACGGGCTTCTTTGGCTTCTTCCTGATCCTGGCAATAATGGGCAGGACAGCCCAATTGAGGACAGCGGTGAACGACCGCCAGGGGATGAAGTTCGCGGTTCTGACCACCTTCTTCGGGCCTTTCCTGGGAGTGTCTCTGTCGCTGATGGCAGTGCAGTACGCCAACGCCGGAATAGCGTCAACCCTTATGGCCCTGACGCCGGTGCTCATAATTGTCCCTTACTCCATAATCAACCACCAGAAGATCTCCCCAAAGGAAATCCTTGGCGCCATAATCACCGTCACCGGCGCCGCGTTGTTCTTCTTGCTGTAAATTCATATATTTGTTATCCGATATTTGAAGGAATATGGAAGAGCCTGTTCTCAATGCACATAACAAGCAGGAGTATGAGCCGGCGCACAGCGCGGAGCATATACTCAATGCAACAATGGTCAGGATGTTCGGCTGTCCAAGGTCGATGAATGCGCATATAGAGCGCAAGAAGAGCAAGTGCGACTACATCTTGGAGCAGAGCCCAAGTGAGGAGCAGGTGGCTCAGATTGAGGCGGCCGTGAACGCGGTCATTGCGCAGGACCTTGATGTGAGAATCGAGTTTATGCCGCGTGAACAGGCCGCCCTGATAGTGAATCTGGACAAGTTGCCGGAGGATGTGTCGGAGACGTTGAGGATTGTGCGGATTGGGGATTACGATGCGTGCGCGTGCATAGGGGCACACGTGTCAAATACTTCACAGATAGGCACTTTCAAGATACTGAGCCACGACTTCAACGACGGCACGTGGCGTGTCCGTTGGAAGGTCATCCCAAATGAACAGTAGTAATATTAATTGATATGAGAAAGTTGTTTTTGCTTGGCGCTTTCGCAGCGCTTGCATTGAGCCTGGCGGCACAGCCGGCGATCCCGCAGGGAGCCGGAATGCGTCCGCAAGGCGGCGGTGTCAGCCCGCAGAGGCCTGCCGGAATGTCCCGTTTCTTTGCTTCACGCGTTGACACCGTGAAGGTTTGGCCCAACGGTGCTCCAAACGCATTCCCGGCTCAGAAGAGCTCTGACGGAAAGGAGTATTCAGAGGCAGTCCTGGAGATATATCCTGCAAGGAATCCTAACGGACTGTGCGTCCTCATTTGCCCGGGAGGCGGATATGCTATGCTTTCGCTTACCCACGAGGCCCGCGATTTCCACACCTGGTTCAACAACAGGGGGATATCTTTCTGCGTGCTGCAGTACAGGCTCCCCCGCGGACATCACGACGTTCCGCTGAGCGACGTCCAGGAAGCGATGCGCATCATCCGCAGCCGCACTGACCTTGGAGTCACAAAACTGGGCATTATGGGTACCTCTGCCGGCGGTCACCTGGCCGCTACCGCATCTACGCTTTACACAGATGCGGTTACCCGCCCGGATTTCCAGATCCTGGTCTATCCCGTGACCACTATGGATCTGTCTTACACCCACAAGGGATCCTATGACGGACTTCTTGGAGAGAATCCGAGCCAGGAACTGGTGGACCGCTATTCCTGTGACAAGCACGTCACATCTGACACTCCCCCTGCATTCATCATTGCAGCTTCCGACGATTTCCTTGTTCCGGTAAAGAACAGCCTCGCTTACTATCAGGCCCTGGTGGACAACCGTGTTAACGCCACCCTGCATATGTACCCCAGCGGCGGCCACGGCTTTGGCTGGGGCGAGAGTTTCCGCTACAAGGATGAGTTCGGCGCCGAGCTTGACGCCTGGCTAAACTCTGTGGTTTACAACCTGAAATAGACTGCCTGATGCAGGTTGCGGTAATAGGTGCCGGCGCCGCCGGGTGTTTCTGCGCAGCGGAAATACGGCGGCGCCTGCCGTACGCGGGAGTCACGGTGTTCGAGGCCGGGCCCAAGGCCCTGGCCAAGGTTGCCGTGACCGGCGGCGGCCGCTGCAACCTCACCAACACCTTCGAGGGCGTTTCGCGCCTGGAGGAAGCGTATCCCCGCGGCGCAGCCGTGGTGAAGAACGCGTTCAAGGCGCTCAGCCCGGAGCAGACTTTCCAATGGTGGGAGAACGCCGGCGTGCCGCTCACCGTGCAGCCGGACGGCTGCGTGTTCCCGGAGAGCCAGGACGCGATGCAGGTGGTCCGCACCCTGGAGCGGCTTATGCGCCAGAACGGCGTGCAGCTGCTCTGCGGGCACAGGGTCACCCGCATAAACCAGGACCTGACGCTTGAGGTCCAAGGCCTGCCCGAGCCCTTCAAGGCCGATGCCGTCCTTCTGGCGGTAGGCGGCCTCAAGGAAGAGGCCCTTCGCGCCTTGCTCCCTCCGCAGGTTTCCGTAACCTCCACCGTCCCCTCGTTATTCACCCTTAAAATCCAAGATCCGGGGCTTAACGCCCTTATGGGTACCGTGGCTAAGGACGCGCGCCTGGAGCTGGCAGGAAGCGGCATTTCCGCGCAAGGGATACTGCTTGTCACAGACTGGGGCATAAGCGGCCCCGCCACGCTCAAGCTCAGCTCCTACGCCGCGCGCGAACTGGCCCGGACCGCCTGCAAAGGCGAGATAATAATCAACTGGCTCAACTCTTCGCCCCAGGAAGTACGCGACTGGATGCACCGCACGGCCTCCCTTCAGGGCAAGAAACAGCTGTCGGGCTGCCGCCCCGACGGTTTCACCGAAAGGCTCTGGGAGCACACCCTTCGCAGGGCTGGGGCCGACAGGACGCGCAAATGGGCAGAAACCGGCAAGGAAGAGCTCCGTCGCATAGAAAACGCCCTGCTCCGGGACCGCTACCCCATCGACGGCCGCGTACGCTTCAAGGAAGAATTCGTCACCTGCGGCGGCGTAAGCCTCCAGAGCATCAACCCGCGCACCCTCGAAAGCAAGGACATCCCCGGACTGTACTTCAGCGGCGAAGTCCTGGACATTGACGCCATAACCGGAGGGTTCAACCTCCAGGCAGCCTGGAGCACCGGCTATATGGCCGCTGCAGATATTTGCGGCAAGCTGGCTCGTTTCGTCTGATTTTTCATATATTTGCCCTGCTTATGAAAAGGATAATCCTGCTTTGCATCACCCTTCTGGCTTTGTTCAGTTCCTGCGCCCCGGCATCGGTGGACGGAATTCAGAGCGGTGACCTCATTTTCATCGGGCTTCCCGCCAACTATCACGCATACAACCCTGACTATCAGGAATCTCCAGACACCCCCATCAGCTTCGAAGACCTTATCATCCACACCGCCATAGCGGAAGTGAGCCAAGGGCAGATATGGGTGATCGACGCCACCATCGCGCACGGAGTAGACCGTCATCCCCTGGATACCCTGCTCAGCGATTTCGCCCTGCGCGACGGCTACTCCTGCAGCTACATAGTGATGCGCCTCAAAGACAACAAGAAGGCCGCCCGTTACGTAAAGAACGCCAAAACCCAGCTGGGAAAGAGCTATAACACCAACTTCACCCCCTGCGACACCGCCCTGTACTGCACCGAGCTGGTGCGCAACAGCTACGTGAAAGCCGGGGAACCCATCTTCCCGGAAGCCCCAATGGACTTCACCGACCGCGAAGGCAATATGCCCGATTACTGGACCTGGCTCTTCGGCCTTCTGGGCAAAGACGTCCCCCAGGGCGTTGTGGGCACCCTTCCCCAGACCATGATCCACGACCCCGCTTTGGTAAGGGTTGACTGCGATCTGGGCCATAACCACTGAAACAATGATTATTTAAATAGTAGTGTATGAAAAAGTTATTCATCTGCATCCTTGCAGCCCTGGCGCTCTGCGCCTCGTCGGCTTCAGCCCAGAATGAGTCCGATTTTGGAACCTGGAGCAGCATCCAGCTTGTTAAATCTTTTGGAGCGCCGTACCTTATGGCCCGCGCCGAGCACCGTTCTTTCGAGAACGTCGGTGCCACCGAGTGCTGGTTCCTTATGGCCGGAGGAGGATACAACTTCAACAGCTGGCTCAAGGGAGACCTCAGCTATGAGTACTGGAAAATCCCTTCCGCAGGGTCTCTAGTCCAACACAAAGCCGTTTTCTGCTTTACCGAAACCCTTAAGCGCGAAGGCCTCGCCCTGGCTCTCAGGGAGAAGTACGAACTGGCCTACAACCCCGCCGCCGAAAGTTTCAGCCACACCCTCAGGACCAGGCTCCGCGGCCAGTACAAGCCTCAGGACAGCATATTCACCCCCTACCTTATGTACGAGTACTTCACCAACCTCAGCAACGGCAAATGGGTCCGCTCCCTTCACTACGCCGGAACCGAGGTCAGCCTGGGAGGAGGTCACTCCCTTGACTTCTTCTATATGTACCACCTGTACAACACCGTCCTGGGTCCCAACGCCTGCAACCTCCTTGGCATTGGCTACACCCTCGTCTTCTAATCCCTGACATCCATCCCCCCTCTGTCATCCTGAGCGTAGCGAAAGATCTCCTCCATGAATGACGTTCCAGTCCGCGGGAGAGCGTGAAAAGTGTGATAACAATAGGCTCCGCCCAAATCACTTTCCACCCTCTCCCGCGCTCCTTCCACTCTCTCCATCCAAGCGAGCAGTGCGGAGGTGCCTGGAAAACCTTCCGCTTCGCTCCATCCCGTCTGCCGCAAGCGCCATCCACCCGTTCACGAGGCCACGGGCGGCCACGGGTTTTCCAGGCATCTCCGCACTGCTCTCCCCCGTGTGCAAAACCACCCCCTTTTGCACCCCGCACCCTCCTATTTCCCCCTCCCGTGTGCAAAACACCCCGTTTTTGCACACGGCCCTCTCTTTTTCTGCCCCCCGTAGGCAAAACTGGCCCTATTTGCACACGGCAGCACAGGGCCGGGGCCTCGCTGACGGCGGCGAATGGCAAGGCAAGCGCTCCGCCCCGGCCCTGTGCTGCCATGAGAGGTTGGTGGAGCGTAAAGTGTTGATTGTCAATAAAAGAAATGGTTTAATACCTGCGAAATTCGGGGGTATTAGAAGTATCATTTGACTGATTCTCTGATGGTTACACACCACCGGCTTTTTGAGGGCTTTCTTGAGATTACAGCCGTCACAGCCCTGGGGTGATCAGGAGATGGAGTAGGAGGCGGGGTGGTGACAAGGGAGATGGACAATATGGCACACGAAATGCCATATTGTCCATTTTTGGGGAGTGGTCTCCACTTTGCAATATCATAGAGCGGCTCCGAAAGGGGCCCCGGGAACAAGGCCTTGCAGCACAGCCCCAAACCGGAACGCTTAATGTTATTGAATTATGTTACCTGTCAGAAGAACTACGAATAGCTGGCTGCCTGAAATTTTCAATGATTTCTTCGACAACAGCTGGATGGAAAGGCCTACATACACCGCCCCTGCCATCAACGTAATAGAAAACGAAAAAGAGTACGATGTGGAACTTGCCGCACCGGGATTAGACAAAGAAGACTTCAAGATCCACGTAGATGAAGAGAACAACCTCTGCATCGAGATGGAAAAGAAGGCCGAGAACAAAGAGGACAAGCGTCACGGCCGCTACCTGCGCCGCGAATTCTCATACGAGAAATTCCAGCAGACACTGCTTCTGCCTGACGACGTAGATGCAGAAAAGATCGAGGCCAAAATGGAGAAAGGTGTCCTGAACATCCATCTCCCAAAGGTAGAAAAACTCCCTAAGGCCGAAACTGTAAAACAGATCAGCATCCATTAAACTCTTTGAACAAGCATAGTGAACGGGCGTGCCCAGAAGGGCTGCGTCCGTTTTATTTTTGCAGGCCGTCCTTGAAGGCGTTGCCCACTACTTCGCCAAGAGCTATGTACTTGTTGTTGAAGGGGTCGAAGGTGATTGGAGCGAGCTTTGCCACGTCCACGTTGCCGTCAGCATCAAGGATGCACTCGTCTGCGCTCACGTTTACGATCTCTCCTTTAAGGATACCGGTTTCCTCGTTGTAGGAAATGAGCTTGCACTCAAGCGCAAGCGGCAGCTCCTTGATGAGCGGAGCATCCACGAAGGCAGATTTCTCAACGTGCCATCCGGCGCGGGCTACCTTGTCGGGAACCTTGTTTCCGGATACCATTCCCACGTAGTCGCAGGCCACCATCTGGTCCTTGGTGCCCATACTGACGGTGAAGGCTCCCCTCTCGCGAAGGTCCTTCACAGTCTTGTGGCCCTTGCTCAGGTCCATTGATATTTCCTTATAGTCCGAAATGCCACCCCAGGCTGCATTCATTGCAGAGGGAACATCGTCCTTGCCATATGCCGCTATGATGAGCACTGGCTGAGGATAACTGAGGGGCTTGGCCCCGAAATTCTTTCTTGCCATATCGCTGTCGATTTAATATTTCCAAATCCGTATTTCATTGGCACCCGCGGAGGCGTTCTCGAAAGGTCCGGCCTTGGGGGCGGAGAAGTTGCGGGCGTTGCCAAAGTAGTCGCCGTCTATGCGCAGAGGGGTTCCGTCGCGGTTCTCGAAGTAACTGTCCGGATAGTATGCCTTATCCAGCATATCCGTATCCACAGGCTTGGTGGCGGCGCGGTTCCAGGCGGCATCCAGGCTGAATTTGAGGTAGATGCCGTCCTCTTTGTAAACCAGTTCGGGCATAGGGACGCTGCCTCCCCTGACTGCGCCCTGCTCGTACTTGTAACCGGGGGTATCGTTGTAATAAACGTTGCCGGCCACGTGCATAGGCAGCCAGAAATTGTTGCCCTGGTTGCTTCCGGCGGGGACGGAGCCGTTGCGCAGTTTCTCTGCGAACTCCTCCGGCATCCTGGGGTCTATGTTAACCGTGTTCATATCGCGGAAGATTCCGGGATAGAACGGCGGCTGTCCGTCGTAAACGCTCAAGCCCCTGCGGGCTCCGAAGAATACGTTGTTGTAGTAGCGGTCGTCGCCGCCGGGGAAACTCATCACTCCCACCACGGCGGTAGAATGCGGTGCGTGATACGGAGTGTAGCGGTTGGCGACTGGCCTGAATGACACATCGCCGCAGATGATATTGTGGACGAAGGCGGAGCCCTGCGACATATCCAGGAACGCGGTGGGCGAAAGCAGGACGTTGTTGTCCACCAGGCAGGGGCCGTGGCTCACCTCTATCATAATGTCGCACAGGCTGTGGCCAGAAATGGTATTGCCGCTGACGCGGGTGCCTATGGCCTGCCAGTCAAGCCAAATGCCGCGGACGCAGTTTATAAGGACGTTGTCCTTTATAAGCACGTCTATGGCGGCGTGGAGCTTGATGCAGCCCACCTCGGCACCGCCAAACTGCACGTTGGTGTTTATGTCGTGGATGTAATTGTTCTCGATTGTGGAGAAGACCGCGCCAAGGTGACCCACCACGCCGGCCTGACCGCAGTCGTGGATATGGTTGCCACGGACTTCGTGGGAGCCTATGTTATCCTTGTTCCAGCCCATATTGTAGGCCTTGAAGATGGATTCCAATTCTCTGTTGAAGCCGATGAGCTCGCGCTCCGTGACCCAGCGGTTGTGACCCGAAGCACGGTCCTTGCCAAGGCTCACGCCAACGCACTTGGAGTGGCTTATCTCGTTGTCCTCGATAATCCATCCCTTGCTCCAATGAGGGCCTATCAAGCCTTCCTGGAAGGCCGTGGGAGGCGCCCACTGCGTGGCCGCCTGGCTCAGATGGAAACCCTTGACAGTTATATAGTTAATACCTGCCAGCTTGGGGAAGAACACCGCCTGGCGCACGTTGATTTCGGCCAGCTCCTTGTTAGGGTCCGCCCCTCCGAAATTGGCATATATGACTGTCTGATTATCGTCAACCTGAACATACCAGCACAGATGCTCCGAAGCGTCCTTGACTTCTTCGGCGGTGCCTACCTGCCACAGGGGTTTTCCGTTAAGGTAAACCTCGCCCAGGCACAGATACGGAGTGCTCTCGTAAACCCAGTCTCCGTCCAGGATCTCGGCATACGGGTTGAAGTCGCCAAAATAACTGTTGGGAAGCGTAACCTTCCACACGTCGGTCCTGCGCTCCCGGGTCCAGTTTGTAATCTGGTCCGAGCCCTTTATCCATACCTCTTCGCCTGGGGCGGCCTGGTATGTGATGCGTGAATATTTGTTGGAGCCGCCGTTGCGGGGGTTCACCCACTCGCGGTATGTGCCCGCGTGGACGGTTACGACATCTCCGGAACGGGCTATGGAAGCCGCTTTGGAGATGGTCAGGAACGGCGCCTCGGCCGAGCCGGGATTGAGGTCGGAGCCATTCTTGGCGACGTGGTATTCTACGGCGTAGGCCGAAACGGCGCCCAGGAACAGGGCGAAAAGGATAATCAGGTGGCGTTTCATATTATGTGGTTATTAATAATCGTTAAAGCGACGGGAGGACCTTGTTGCGCGGATCGTCCTCAGGGAAGCGATATGCAAGTCCCGTGAAGGTGGCTATGAGCCTGCCTTCTTCGTCTTTAATCTCCACCAGGCAGAACGGCAGCTTGCGGTGGTCCAGGGTTTCCGTGGCAGTGGCATACAGCCATCCGGAGGAAACTGATTTGTGGATGGCGATGGTGGAATTGACGGACACCGTAACGCGCCCGTGGCTGTTCACCGCCGCAGCAAAGGCGAAATCCGCCAGGGTGAACAGGGCTCCGCCCTGGCATCCCCCCGCGGCATTCAAGTGCTTTGGCTCCACCTTCATCCTGGCCGTGGCGTAGCCGGGTTTTATATCAATAAGTTCGCAGCCGGAAAGGGCTGCGAACTTATCGTTCAGGAAAAAATCTTTCAGGCTCATACCTCCAGAAGGGCGTTAAGGCTTTCTACGTCCTCTGTCCGGACTACCACGCTGGCGGCGTTTCCGGTAGAGAAAGCGTACATATACTCAATTGAGATTCCGGCGTCGGAAACTCTCTGGATGCACTCCGAGAGGGCCCCGGGCGTATCGCCCAATTCCAGATAGACCACCTTGGTAAGGTTTACCGCAAAATGGTTCTCGCGAAGGACTTCGGCCGCCTTGGCGTTATCCTCGGTGATGAGACGGAGGATTCCAAAGTCGCTGCTCTCGCTCAAGGTGAATGCCTTGAGGTTCACGCCTGCATTGCCCAATGTAGTGGTCACCTCTGTGACACGGCCTACGGCATTGTTCAGGAATATGCTTAACTGGTCGATAATCATAATATTACAGTTTTGGCGTTATCTAATTATTTGTCCAGGCTTCTCTTGTCAAGCACGTGCTTGGCCTTGCCCTGTGACCTGGCAATTGTATTGGGCTCTACTATGTGGATTACCGGCTTGATACCCAGTACGCTTACAAGGCGCATTGTGAGACGGGCCTTGAGGTTGAGCATCTTGTCCATATTGTCTGTATAGTATTCCGGACGGAGTTCCACGTCAATGTCAAAGGTGTCAACGTTGCGAACCCTGTCAACCGTTACAAAGTACTGGCCGTTGAATTCAGGGATTTCAAGGATGCAACTCTCTATGGTAGAAGGGAATACGTTTACTCCGCGGATGATCATCATATCGTCGCTCCTGCCAAGGATGCGGCCCATACGGACCATTGTCCTGCCGCAGCGGCACTTGTCGTAGATGAGGTGGGTGAGGTCCCTGGTGCGGTAGCGGATAACGGGCATTCCTTCTTTCAGAAGGGTAGTGAACACAAGTTCGCCCTGCTGGCCGGGCTCTACGGGCTGGAGGGTCACCGGGTCTATGATCTCCGGGAAGAACATATCCTCCCAAAGGTGGGTGCCGTCCTGGTATTCGCACTCCCCTCCTACGCCGGGGCCGGAAACCTCGGTGAGGCCGTAAATGTCGTATGCCTTGATGTGGAGCTTGGCTTCGAGCTCCTTGCGCATATTCTCGGTCCAGGGTTCTGCGCCAAAGGCGCCGAACTTAAGCTTGAGGTCCCTGTCGATGTCAGTGTCAGGATCTTCGGCGATGGTTTCGGCAAGGAAGAGCGCATAGGACGGGGTACAGCACAGGCCTGTGCTGCCCAGGTCCTTCATAAGCATTATCTGCTTAGCGGTGTTGCCGCTGCTCATCGGGATAACGGTGGAGCCAACTTTCTGGCCTCCGTCGTGAGCGCCGAGACCGCCGGTGAAAAGGCCGTATCCGTACGATACCTGAAGGATGTCTTCCTTGGTGGCGCCGTAGGCTACGAGGCAGCGGGCAACGCCCTCGGCCCAGTTGTCAAGGTCGTTCTGGGTGTAACCGGCCACGATGGGCTTACCGGTGGTTCCGCTGGATGCGTGAAACCTTACGATGTCTTTGAGGGGAGCGGCGAAGGTGCCGAAAGGATAATAGTCCCGCAAGTCCTTCTTCTGCATAAACGGCAGCTTGGAGATATCGTCTATGGACTTGATGTCGCTGGGTTTCACACCCGCTTCGTCCATACGCTTGCGATAGAATTCCACGTTATCGTAAGTGTACTTTACGATCTTGACCAGCCTTTCGCTTTGGAGCTCGCGCAGCTGGGCGCGGTCCATGGTCTCTAATTTCTCATTGAAATACATGATGCTATAATTATGTTCCTACTTTAAGGCCAGGAGCGATATGGCCACAAGGGCCAGGACCATTCCTGCAATCTGCAGCCGGGAAGGACGTTCCTTGAAGAAAAACATTCCCACAAGGGTGCAGACCAATACTACACTAACATTATACAAGGGATAGAAAACCGTTGCCGGAATCTGGCCCAGGGCGCGCAGCACCATCACGGTGCACGCGGAATTTGCAATTCCGATAAGTGCGCCTGCCAGCAGCTCGCGCCAAGTAAAACTGTGCGTTTTGAAGACTCCCTTTACCAGGCAATAAACCAGCGAAATGAGGAAAGCCGACGTAAAAAGCACAAGCGTCACTAAGGCTGCAGGCACTGAGGCGCTTACCAGGTGCTGTACAAATTTAAGAGAAAAATCACAAATTCCATAAATAATGAATAATTCTGCAAGAATAGCCATACGGCTCAGCGGACGGCCGTCTTTGACGTCAGCCGAGAAGCCGCCCTGCGGCCAGGCAATCATAGTCAGGGACGCCAGAACCAGGATGATGGCTGGCCAGAAAGGGGCCTTGTCGCCCAGAAATATCCAGCTGAGGATTACAGGCACGGCCAGGGCCGAGCGTGCGCTTACCGTTGTAAGCGCCACGCCGCACCTCTGCGTGCTGTAATCCCTCACGATGAAGCCGCTCACGTACAGGAAGCCCAGGAATGCGGCCAGGAAGAACGGCAGCGACCCGGCGAAGCCGGAGGCCGCTGCCTTGCTTCCGGGGGCCGCGCCCACCTGGAAAGCGCAGAACACCGCACCCACCGCATAGTTTACAAGCATCGCCTGAGAGATGTTGACATCTTTCAGGCGGCATAGCTTGAACATTATGGAAAACAGCGACGCGCAGGCGACCGCTATCAGAAAATACAGCATCTATTCTTTGAGGTCCGGGAACGGCAGGACCGATGAGAATCCGCCGTCGTTGTACAGGTTCTGCATTGTTACCTTGCGGGTAAGGTCAGAGAAGAGCGTGACCACGTAGTTGGCGCAGTCAAGCGCGCTGGCGTTGCCCAGCGGAGACGTTTCGTCCGCAAAGGACAGCATCCTGTCCATACCGGCAATCCCCTGCCCCGCGGTAGTGGCAGTGGGAGACTGTGACACGGTGTTCACCCTCACGTGGGCCTTGCGTCCGTACAGGTAGCCGAAGTTCCTGGCTATTGCCTGGAGGACGGCTTTGGCATCGGCCATATCGTTGTAGCCGGGCATCACCCTGTCGGCGGCAATGTAGGAGAGCGCCACCACGGATCCCCATTCGTTAAGGGCGTCCTTGTCGTAAAGCGTCTGAAGGAGCTTGTGGAAAGACAGGGCCGAAACGTCCAGGGTCTTTGCGTAGAAATCGTAATTGAGCTTATTGTATGGCTTGCCTTTGCGCAGGTTGCCGGACATTCCCACGGCGTGGAGGACAAAGTCGAACTTGCCTCCAAAGTGCTCCATTGTTCCGTCCACCAGGGCTGCAAGGTCCTCTACCGACGTTGCGTCGGCAGGGATGACAATGCTGCCGGTCTTGGCTGCAAGGTCGTTTATGGTTCCGAACTTTATTGAGATGGGAGTGTTCGTGAGCACTATTTCCGCGCCTTCCTCCACAACCCTTTGGGCAACTTTCCAAGCTATGGACTGCTCGTTAAGGGCTCCGAAGATCAAGCCTTTCTTTCCTTTTAAGAGATCGTTAGCCATTTCTTAAAACAATAACGTACAAATATAATTATTTAGCCTCTTTTTTTACAAGCATAAAGGACAGGGTTCCGCGGCTGCACAGCTGGCCTTCCACCGTGGCCTCTGAATCCACTATGATAAGCGGACCGCGCCTGGTGACAGTCTTGGAACGGATCTGGATTGTATCTCCGGGAAGGACGCTGCGCTTGAATTTAACCTTGTCCAGACCGGCATAAAGTGCCAGATGGGTAAGGAGTTCGTCCTTGAACAGCATTACGCTTCCCTGCGCCATTATCTCACAGAGGATGACACCGGGAACTATGGGGTTGCCCGGGAAATGTCCCTTGAGGAAGTATTCTTCCCCCGTCACGGTATATTCAGCCGTGGCTTCCGTTTCCGTTACCAATTCCGCCTTGTCAACCAGGAGCATCGGCTCCCTGTGCGGCATATAAACCTTTAATTCTTCTCTATCCATTGTATCTTCTGAGTGCTACGCAGGCGTTGTGCCCGCCAAAACCAAGTGAATTTGAAATTGCTATGTCAAGGTCTGCCTTCACGGCCTTCAAAGGAGTGTAATCCAGGTCGCACTCCGGGTCCGGAGAAGTCAGTCCTATTGTAGGAGGCACGATGCCTTCCTTGAGCGCCATCGCCGCTACGATCAGCTCCACGCCGCCGGCGGCTCCCAGCAGATGTCCAGTCATAGACTTGGACGAACTGATGTGCGCCTTGCGGGCCTCCGCCTCGCCAAGGGCAATCTTGATTGCCTTGGTCTCGGCCTTGTCGTTGAGCTGCGTTCCCGTTCCGTGGGCGTTGATGTACAGGGTCTCCCCCGCCTTGAATCCGGCCTGTGAAAGGGCGTCGGAGATTGACTTGGCCGTGATTGTTCCGTCCGGATGAGGCGCGGTATAATGGTAAGCGTCGCAGGTATTGCCGTATCCGCATACTTCCGCTATGATGTCGGCCCCGCGGGCCTTTGCGTGTTCATATTCTTCCAGCACCAGGATTCCGGCGCCTTCGCCCATCACGAATCCCTTGCGGCGGGAGTCGAACGGGAGCGATGCCTCCAGCGGATCCTCCGCGGTGGACAGCGCCTTGCAGTTGCAGAAGCCGCCCAGCGTAAGCGGATGCACCGCGGCTTCGCTGCCACCGGCAATCATCGCATCGGCCTGGCCGTGCTTGATTGCAAGGTACGCTTCGCCAACGGAGTTGGTGCTTGTGGCGCAGGCGGAAACCGGCGTAAGGCAAGGGCCGTTCGCGCCCACCTTGATCGCGGTGTTTCCCGCGCCCAGGTTGGAGATGAGCATAGGGACGAACAGCGGCGATACCTTGTCGGCGCCCTGCTCGTGCCATACGAGAGTCTGGTCTATGAAGGTCTTCAGGCCTCCTATGCAGGAGCCGATGTAAACGCCCAGCCTCAGCGGGTCAATGTTCTCTCCGCTCACCAGTCCGCTGCAGCGCATCGCTTCCAGCGAAGCCGCAACCGCGTACTGGGAGAAATAATCGTAATGCCTAACGTCTATAGGCTTGAGCCCTGCGGCTATGGGATCGAATCCCTTAACCTGGGCCGCTATCTTTACAGGAAGGTCTTCCTGCGGGAAATTGGTTATGCGGCCAATCCCGCAGCGCCCTTCGCGGACACCCTCCCAGAGTTCCGGAGCGGTGTTTCCAAGCGGCGTAACTGCGCCCACTCCGGTTATTACAACTCTTCTATCTTTTTCCATTTGAGTTCATTTTGCTATCTTTGCCAAAATTACGGCAGATAATGGAAGTTCCCAAACACTATCTGAGCAGAGGTTTCCTTTACAGGACAGTCATTTACGATGTGCTGTTCTCAATAGGGTTCCTGGCGCTTTACAAGCCCTTCTCCTCTACTTTCTGGCTGTCGGCCTCTTCTTGGAGGCTGGCGGGACTTTCCTTGGCCTTCTACCTTGCCTGCATCGTCTTCCTGCTGGCCAGCAGGGAGCTGTTCTTCCGCTTCCAGAAGCGCCAAGATGCCAAGATACGGCATCTGGCCATCTGGACCGCGGCCGAACTGCTGGGCCTCGCCCTTATCTACCTGCTGTTCACCTCCGGCCTCGGGTACTCCTCGCACTCAAGCTCGGGAGAACTTCTCCTCCGCACCGTATTCTGCGTGGCGCTCATCCTGGTCTTCCCTTTCCTGCTGTCGTTTATGTATGCGACCATCCAGGACAAGAAAGAGGAGATACGGCTCCTGCAGCTTAACGTTGCAGAGAAGGACGTCCGTCCCGATATCCCTATGGTCAACCTATACGACCACAACGGGGCGCTCAAGATTTCCGCGGCGCAGGACGATATCTTCTACATAATGTCGCAGGACAATTACGTGAGCATCTATTACCTCACGGGCGATACAATGAACAATTACCTGCTGCGGTGCAGTACCGTCCAGGTGGAGGAATCCCTCAAGGGGACTTCCATCATAAGGTGCCACCGCTCGTACCTGGTCAACCTCAACCACGTCAAGATGCTCAGGCACAGCAGCGGAAAGGCCGTCATAGTATTGTCCGACAATACCGGGACTGAAATCCCGGTATCGCGGAAGTATTACAAAGAACTGCGTCAGTTTATAGTTCCCGAGAAAATCATTAAGAGTACATAAACCTCCTGATGCTTCCCTTAGGAGTCTTGGCAAACGGTTCCATCCTCAGTTCGTAAGAATTGATGGCTGCGTATGCCGGTATGCTTGCGTTGAGTTTCTTGACGTTCATCTCCATGACGTTAGCCAGGGTCTGCATATCAAGATGGTCGTTGGTGGCTTCGTCCAGCTTGGGAACGATGATTGCGTGGAGGCAGTTGTCCCTCTGGACTATGATGGATTCGGCCACGTAAGGAAGGGTATTGAGGATCACCTCTATCTCTTCCGGGAAGATGTTCTGTCCGTTTGAAGAGAGCAGAACGTTCTTGCAGCGTCCTACAAGGAACAGGGTCTGGTCCTTGTCAATGGTTCCTATGTCGCCCGTGCGGAACCAGCCGTCGGCGGTGAATGTGGCCGCGGTGGCTTCGGGGTTCTTATAGTATCCGGCAAAGACGTTGTCGCCCTTTATCTGGAGCTCTCCGGGGATGTTCTCCTGGTCCGGAGAATCAATCCTGTACTCAATTCCAGGGGCCATCTCGCCACAGGATTTGGCCTTGTAGTGGCCGGCCTTTCCGCAGGAAATGAGCGGAGCGGTCTCGGTCATGCCATAGCCAGTGAGGAACGGCATCTTGATCTTGAAGGCCAGCAGCGACTCCACTTCCGGGGGGATGGCGGCGCCGCCCGTGGCGAAGGATTCTATCCTTCCGCCCAGGGCGCCCATCACCTTGGCGCGGAGCTCGTCGCAGTATTCCTGGTTCTCCTTATAGTTCTCCAGCTTGCGGCTTCCCTCTTCGCTCTTCATCTCGGCGCCAAGGGTGAACTTGACGAATTTATCAAGGATGAGGGGCACAGCAAGGAAGATTCTGGGATGGTATTCCTGAACAATTGCCATCACGTTGGACGGGATTGGCGGCATACCAAGGATAACTGTATGCATACCCATACACATAGGCACTATTCCGTCACAGCTGAGGCCAAAGATATGGGCGAACGGCAGGATGCTGGTATAGCATTCGTTCTCCTTGAACGGGAAAACGACCGGGAGATACTTCACATTGTAGCTGAAGTTCTTTACGGTAAGCATTACGCCCTTGGGGTTTCCTGTAGATCCGGAAGTGTACATAATAGTACATACATCCTCCATCCCAAAGCTGTCGTAGTTGACGTCGGCTGCGGTGAATCCGTTGGGATACTTCTTGGCGAAACGCTCCTCGGCTGTTGCCAGAGACTGTGCAAAAGTGCCTCTGGAAGCCAGGATTTCCATATTCTCCATATTGATGACAGCCTCAAGCTGGGGCATCTTCTCAAAGTCCATCGACGCAAAGGTGTTGGGCTCGGTATAGAGGACGCGGCTGTCGGAATGGTTGGTCAGGTTCTGAACGTCTGCGGGCAAAAAGCCGTTGAACATTTCAACGCTGACATATTTGCCGGAAAGGCACGCGAAGAACACCTCCAGCCAGCGGCTGCTGCTGCGGGCGTTGATGGCAATCTTGCTTCCTTTCTCGATTCCCGCTCCATCCCAGGTAAGGTGGAGCAGTTCTATTTTCTTTGCCAGTTGGGCGTAGGTTTCGGTACTAACGCGGAAATCCGAAAGTGCCGGGTTCTCCCAGCGGGTCTTTACGGATTTCTCGAACAGTTTTATGAAATTTTCCATTAATATACGTTTACGTTATAGCCGGAGAGCCCGGCTGCCTGGGTTTTATTTGTTAAGCTTTCCGGCAAGGTACTCTACAGCGTCGCCAACGGTCTTGAAACCTTCTGCGTCGTGGTCGGGGATCTGGATGCCGAACCTCTTCTCAATTTCCATAACCAGCTCAACTACGTCAAGCGAGTCTGCTCCCAGGTCGGATACAAAGTTTGCCTTTTCAGTGATTTCACTTTCTGATACACCAAGTTTGTCTGCAATAATCTCTGCTACTGCTGCATAAATTTTCTGATCCATAATTAGTCAAGTTTAAAGTGTGCGGAAATATTTCCGGCTGCAATATTATACCTAAAAACTGCCACAACCTAACCCCCGGCCGCCCAATGTGGCGAACTGCACACCTGTGTTGGCGAATTGCACCACTTTGTGGCGAATGACCTCCCCTGTGGGGAACGGTTCCCGCCCCCTTTTCCGCTACATTTGCCCACAATTATGTTACACTTCACAAATGCCCGTGGAGCGCAACTCTCTGGATATCAGCCAAATGATACTTTCAATACCCCCGAATTTCGCGGGTATTAAACCAACGAACTCCCTGATTTTCAACCCCTTACCCGCCACCACCCTCCTCCAGCAGGCCAGGGCCGGGGCTTCGCTGACGGCGGCGAATGGCAAGGCAAGCGCTCACGTGCTCGACGGCTAACTGCTTCGCAGTAGCTATACCCCCCTCCGGCTATGCCGGTGTCCCCCTAGGGGGAATGCGGCCTCCACTACGTTCCGTCCGGTGCCTTCCGGTCGTCGCATCGCTCCTCCCTCACGG
>JAGCYZ010000046.1 GCA_017960545.1 Bacteroidales bacterium | reverse complement strand
GGTCCAGGTGACGCTGCCGGTAACCTGCTCGTCCTTGCCGCCGGGAATCTTGGAAAGGGTCACTACAAAATAGTCGGACATATTGTCCGTACTTACACGGAACTCCCTGCGCGCGTCGTTATAGCCCAGCTGGCAGGTTACGGGATCGTACTCGAACGTCTTTACCTTGTTGACCGTCAGGGATATGACTCCTGAATCCAGGAAATCCTTGTCCCAGCCATGCCTGTCGCCGCAGCCGGCCAGGAGAAGGGCCGCCGCAACGCAAAGCAATATGTTCAGTGTACGTCTCATTTGTAGGTTGTCTCTTTGGTTATGATATCCCTGGAGCCGTCCTCATAGTTTACGACGGCTTTCAGAAGGCCTCCCTTGCGCATATGGTAATAGCCGTCCGGGCCGCACTGGATGGGCGCCCCGTCCAGGGTCCAGATCACAGAAGTGGCATTGGGAACGTTGTAAACCCTTAAAGGAAGCAGGGATTCCGCGGTAAAGTAGCCCAGGATGGTCCTGTAAGTATCGTTAAGGTAAATATACGGCATTCCGTTATACGCCTTGGTGGTGAATGAAGAGGTTATGGAAGAATCCACTTCAGGGTCCACATCGTATGAGAGGGAATATGTATATGTGGTGCGCGGCTTGAGGTTCTCAAAGGTGAAGGAGTATTTCCCGCTCTCATATGGCTGGACGGTGTAGGTCAAACTCTCCTCTGGAGTGACCAGCACAAGCTGTACGGGAGAGTCTTTGAAAGCGTCCAGGTCAGTGTGCCAGTTGAGGATGAACGCATCCTGATGCACCCCCTGGGTGTCCAGGACTATAGGTCCGGCTACCGTAAAGGAAACCGAATTGCCTGACTTCTTGATATTCAGCAGGGAGAGGGGTGATGCCTGCCCGTCCCTGAACCTGAACGGCTGAAGGCTTTTGGAGGAGAATTCATTCAGATTGAGATATGGGTAGAATATCTCCGATATAGTGGTAGCAAAGGGGTATGCTTCCAGAAGGTCGGCGCATTGGAAGAGCGGGTTGCAGTTGACCTCGTTGAGCGGCCAGCGTTGCGCTGCGGTCACGTTGCGGTCCTGTACCTGGGAGTATCCGGCATCGTTCTGGGAACGGTCAACGTGGTAGATGAGAAGGCCGCTTCCGGACAGGCCGTCAAGCGTACCCATATACTGGTCCCAACCCGTGGCGGCCCGGCATTCGAACAGGAAATACTCGCCCGGCTTGTCCGTATCCATACGCAGGAAGCGTTTCTTTTCTGAAATAGGCTGAAGCACGTAATCTCCTATCGCGAGCATTTCGGGCTCCACTATCCCCAGCTGGTCCAGTTCAACGGCATTAAGGCAGGGCGGAGTGGCGGAGTTGTTGTTATAGCAACCTCCATCCATAATGGAAGTGGTATGCCACAGGCCCTCGGACTCACCGCCGCTCTGCTCATAATCGGTATCGTACATATCCTGAAGGCCCAGCTCGTGCCCGAACTCGTGGCAGAACATTCCTATTCCCGTGAATATGAGCCTCCCGGTGTTCTCACTGGTTACCATCTCAGAAGAACAGGCATAACTGTTAAAAGTCTTCTCCTGGGTCCTGATCACGGTGGTCATCCTGTGCGGCCATATATGGTCGTCGTCAGCGCCTCCGTCTCCAGGGTTGCCGCCTGCGTAGAACATATAGAGAAAATCGTAGCGGGAGAAATCGGTATCCGGATCAAGTTCGTCAACGGCTTCCTGGACGGCTTCCTCCGGCCTTTTGTCAAGGCTGTCATCATCGTCCTCGCCATAATAGGCATATCCCTTGGAGGTGGTCACGATGCCTGCCACGTCAAAGGTGAACTGGTATTTGCCGTCGAGCTGGTCCCCGTAATAGGATATTGCCTTGTTAAGCAGGGTCTCAAAGTCCGAGCGCTGCCTGGTAAACTCCAGGTCCTGGAACTGCACCAGCAGGACCAGCACCCTCTTAATGTCATCTTGGGGCTGCTCATCGCCGCCGGAACGCATAACGGATTTGGCGCGCATTGCCTGACGCTGCCTGTTCTCCCGCCCAACCCTTGAAACCATACTCATAGGGACCGAGCGGCTTTCCCGGAGCACCTGTTCAGGCACTTGCCTTCCGGCGGTATATTCCGAGGCCTCAAGCTTGCCGTTACGGCCCAGTACGCCGTATTTATAGAAACCGTCAGGGCCAAGCTTGATGGCCGCCCCGTCTTCAGTGCGTATTATATGGGAGAATTCGTCACCTGTAATCCTGACATTGAGGACGGAGCCGTCCGGCTGGGCAAGGCGCAGGACTCCCCTCTTGGCGGGAGCAGCGCCCAGTACCGTGCTTATGCACAGAAATGCAATGGCTGTCAGGACCGGTTTAAATTTCATTCTACACGTTTGTTTTACTATACGAAAATAGCAATAATCGTACAAAAAGCAAAAGGCCGGAACCATCACGGCTGCCGACCTTTAGACGTGTACTAAAACCTAAACCTACACTATTGATGCAGAGGGTTTCAGAAACGTTGCATAATTGTCTAAAAAAAATTACTTCTTAGCTTCCTCATTGGATACCTTGCGGAATTCCTTAAGATCCTTCATGAGTGCAAGAGCAGCCTTACGGGCGCGAGCGCCAGCAGCCTTGTTTCCTTTAACTAACTGAGCCTCAGCGTTTACCTCGAAAGCTGCGATCTCTTCTTTGATTTGAGCTACAAGTTTTTTCATAAAACAAATTTATTTAATGGTTTTTTGATAGTTTTCTAATCCAACTTGCAATATATGAAAAGGTTACAAGAAAAACAACAAGATTTTGCCAAAAAACTCAAATATTTGCTTTTCCAGGCCTAATATTCAGCGTATTCATGGCAAAGTCGGCTCCCACGGTGCAATATTCCCTCACTCCCTGCAGAATCTTGGCCGCCAGAGGGGGAATTTGCTCAAGTTCCTGGTCCGACAACCTGCCCAGGACATAGTCTATTTGCCCACCTTGTTCAAACTCCTTCCCTATGCCCAGCCGGATCCGTGCATATTCCTTTGTTCCAAGGCAAAGTTCAATATGCTCAAGGCCGTTGTGGCCGCCGGAACTTCCGCCCTTGCGCAGACGCATCGTGCCAAAGGGAAGATTAATGTCGTCACAGATGACGATGAGGTTGGCAACGGGTATCTTTAACTTGCGCTGCCAGTATCTTACTGCGTTGCCGCTCAGATTCATATAGGTGGACGGCTTAAGAAGATATATCCTGCGGCCCTTGTACATCATAGAAGCCGTTGAGCCGTACCTCCCCGGAGAAAAAACGATACCGGACTCCTGTGCCCAGGAATCCAGTATCATAAAGCCCATGTTGTGCCTTGTCAATGCATACTCCGGCCCTATGTTGCCGAGACCCACAACCAGATAGTTTGCAGATTCCGCGGGTGAAGTATGCCTGCGACCGAAGAGCATGGTTACTCGGCAGCCTCAACTGCTGCGGCGGCGGAGTTACGTGTGCTCTTGACCATACATACAACGGTACCCTTGTTGGATACGATATTGATGCCGTCGTACTGGAGGTCAGCTGCGCGGATAGCCTTGTCAAGGCCAAGGTTGGTGATATCAACCGGAAGCTCGTCGGGAACAGCGTCCATAAGACCGCTGACGCGAAGCGTGCGGCTTCTCTGGATGAACTTACCTCCCTGGCGTACACCAATTGAGTGTCCGGTAATGGTGATAGGAACGTCAATGGCAACCGGCTTGTCTGCTGCTACTGCCAGGAAATCTACGTGAAGGCAGTTGTCTGTTACCGGGTGGAACTGAAGCTCGTGAAGCACTGCCATAAAAGACTTGCCATTGTCCAGTGAAAGGTCAACGATGTAAGATGCAGGGGTGTTTGTAAGACCCTTGAGCTCTTTTGCGTCAACTGTGAAAAGGACGTTGTCAACTCCGCTTCCATAAAGATTGCAAGGAACGAGTCCCTGACGGCGGAAAGCCTTGATGGCGGCTTTGTTTGAGGCCTGGCGAACCTGGCCCTTAAGTGAAAAATGCTGCATTTCAAAAAGTTTTAAAAAGTGTTACTCATCCCCGGTCCTGCCGGGGACCCATTGCACCAAAAAGCCTCGGGGCTTTTGTTAATGCGGGCGCAAATTTATGAAAAATAATTTATTGAACAAGGCCTGTGGCCTTATTCCAGGCCAATGTCTTGTAAAAATTGTCCAGATATGGGCTTCCGTTGCAGGGAAGATACATACTGAAGCCGGAATAGATGTCAATCTTGAAGCCTCCGCTGTTGAGCATAAACGAAGGAGTGGCCGCCTTATAGATAATGCAGTCGGCAAGGGCCTTCTCCAGATTGCTCTTCTCCACGGAAGAGATCCCGGCCTTCAGGAGTATGTCTTCAAGGTCATAGAACCAATGGTGGTAAGAGCGGAAATATGGCTGGACGTCACGGGGATCGATGCCGGCCAGGCCTTCACGGTAACGGGAGAAATAGTCCCTGCAGAGGGAAGCCACCCCGTCCAGTTTGGTACAGTCCACAAGCGTTATGGTTGCAGAACGCATAATACCGGATTGCTGGTCGTATTTGTCAAAGAAGTCCTTGCAGGCCTTGTAAAGGTCAGGCTCCCCTTCCAGCAGATGGGAAGCCAGGGTCTTATACTGGAATCCGTACTGAAGGACCTCCGCGGGAGAGAATGCCACCTTGTCGCAGACACCCTTGAGCTCATACGCAGTCTCTATGCAGCCCATAAAGCAGGCATCAAAGATAAGATAGTCCAAGTGCATAGGGATATTCGCGGCAAAGTCCGTCTGCTTCATCTCATAGGAGATCTTGGTATCCCCGGAGTATGTATCTTCCTGACCAATGGACTTGGTAAGCGGGGCACCCTCCCAATGATCGGGCTCGTAGTAAGGCACAGCCCCGTCCGGAAGGTTAGGGGAACGTCGTGGAGCCAGCATTGTACTGGATGAAGTGGCAGAACCGCTTACAGGATTGTTGAAGTAGCCTTCTGGAAGCCAGCCTGTAGCGTGGGAAGAGAACACCATCCCATAGTGGTCTGACTTGAAAGAATCTTTTACATACGACAGGGTTTCCCTCATCACTCCAGGCTGTGACAGGAACTTGCCTGCCGGTATTGTCTTGAGGGTATCTGAAACCACTCCTTTCTTGTCCTTGTAAAGCCTTATGATGTAGGATTCCGTTTCCGGTTTGAAAGTAAGGTAGCCGTAGGCCTGGTGGCTGATGACAACCAAGGCCCGTTTGTCCTTCTTTGCAGGTATGAAACCCGTCTTGAGTTCTTGTATGTTCGTTTCCAGGTCACCGCTGAGAGAATTGCACCCGGCGGAATACAGGATCATAACCCTGTCAAAAGTCTTCTTTTTGTCAGGATTGAACCAGCCTTCACAGGATACTGCCAGCAGAGAAATGAGCAGTACAATTAAAAACCTTCCTTTCATACAACACGCAAATATACAATTATTATACTAAATTTGCAGACTAAACACGTTTAACCCTTTTGGATATGAAGAATTTTGTAGAGGAACTTAAGTGGAGGGGAATGATCCACGACATTATGCCGGGAACCGAGGAAGAGCTTCTCAAGGGCCCTTCTGCGGCATACGTGGGAATTGACCC
>JAGCYZ010000045.1 GCA_017960545.1 Bacteroidales bacterium | reverse complement strand
GACCATCCCGTGAATATTTATGACAAGTTCACGCATCAGCCGGTGCCGCACCAGTCTCTGAGATACAGTTCAAGGTACGGAGTAGGCCTGGTGTTTGGCTGTGCGCTGGCTTTTTAGAAGTATGAGCCCTATTGTTACACAATTTATATTATGTTAACTTACCTGTACGGACGATGAGAAAGAAAGTTGACCTGCTGTTCCCTGCCGTGACCATCGAGGCCGTTGCCGCCGAGGGCAAGGCCCTTGCTCACGTTGACGGTATGGTTGTATTCGTAGAATACGCCGTGCCCGGAGACATAGTGGATATCCGCGTCACAAAGAAGAAACGTAACTATATGGAAGGTTACGTGACAAAGATGGTCCAGCCTTCGCCTCAGCGTCTGGAGCCTTTCTGCAAGCATTTCGGTATCTGCGGAGGCTGCCGCTGGCAGCACCTGCCGTACGAAATGCAGCTGGAGGCCAAACGTCAGCAGGTTTACGACCAGTTGGTACGCTTAGGGCATCTTGAAGTGCCGGAGATAAGGCCTGTCCTGGGCTCCGACAAGAACCGTTACTACCGTAACAAGCTGGAATTCACCTTCTCTAGCCGCCGCTGGTTCGAAACTCCCGTAGATTTTGAGCAACTGCCTGAAAATGAGCGTATTGGCCTTGGTTTTCACGTTGGCCGGTACTTTGACCGCGTGCTTGACATAGAGCACTGCTGGCTGCAGGACTCCCCTTCCAATGAAATCCGCCTTTTCCTTAAGGAATATGCAATTGAGCACGGTCTGGAGTTCTATGACATCCGCCAGAACAAGGGCTATATGCGCAACATTGTCATCCGCAACAACGAGGCCGGTGATGTGATGCTGATCGTGGTTTTTGCCTATGACGATCCCGCCACTCGCACTCCCCTTCTTCTGGCGGTGTCAGACAAGTTTCCGCAGATTACTTCGCTGTATTACGTCATCAACACCAAGCTGAACGATTCCATAGCGGACCAGACTCCCCTGCTCTTCAAGGGGGACGATGCCATCTGGGAGAAGATGGAGAACCTCACATTCAAGATTGGTCCCAAGTCCTTCTACCAGACCAATACCGCCCAGGCTTATAAGCTCTATTCAACCGCCAGGGAGTTCGCCGCCCTTACCGGCTCCGAGGTGGTTTACGACCTCTACACCGGAACGGGCACAATAGCCCAATTCGTGAGCTCCAAGGCCTCCAAGGTGATAGGTATAGAGTATGTGCCCGAAGCCATCGCTGACGCCCGGGAAAACGCCAAAAACAACGGTATTTCCAACTGTGAGTTCTTTGCCGGCGATATGAAGGATGTCCTTAACGCCCAGTTCATTGCCGAGCACGGGCGTCCGGACGTCATTATCCTGGATCCGCCGCGTGCGGGCATCCATCCGGATGTCGCCCGCGTGATCCTGGACGCCGCCCCGGAGCGCATTGTCTACGTCAGCTGCAACCCGGCCTCCCAGGCCCGGGATCTCAGCCTCCTGTCCGCCCACTACCGCATCACCGCCGTCCAGCCCGTGGACATGTTCCCCCACACCCACCACGTCGAGAACGTCTGCGCCCTCTCCCGCCTCTAATCCCCTTCCCTCCACCACGCCAGGGCCGTGACTCCGCTGACGGCGGCGAATGGCAAGTCCAGCCGTCGTGCGGAGCAACGCACGCTCTCTGGAGGGACTTGCTCCTTCATTCACCGCCTATTCGCTCCGTTCCGGCCCTGGCGTGGCGGATGGCGAGAACTGTAATAAGAATGATGAGCAGGATAGAAGCAAACAAGTATATCCAGAGTTTGTCTGATTGGCGTTGAAGTTGGGAATCTGCTTCGGCAAAGGGGTCTGAATCACTGAGGTACTTGTTCTGGGCTATCAGGCCGAGGGTATACTCCAAGATTACGTCCGTCTGCCCGTCTTCTCCCATCATTATCTCGTTTTCGGTGACAGGAACGGGATAATCGGGAAGCAATCCCCTGCCGGCCGGTGTCCTTTCACAAACGGTGGTGTCGAATACCGCCTTGATAAGCGGAATCCTCAAGGTCTGTATAGAGTTGGGCAGCTGGATGTCGGCGAACTTTTCAGCGGTAAGGAAATGATATGCGGTTCCGGTTTCCCTTCCTACCGTCACTCCCCTCCTGTTCCGGACCAGCACCGAAGGGAAGATAGTTGCTGCGGAATATGACGCACCGTTTGTAAGCAGGTATATCTTACCGGAGTAATGAGCCAAGGAATCAGGGTATATTACAAATGGTTTTTCTACAGAATAGAAACCATCTTTTCCTTCTTTAGAGTGAAAGTCCGGGAACAGTTCCATCTGGTTTGTATAGTTTATACAATATTTGAAAGAATCATACACGGTATTGCTGTTTACCTTTGAGAACCCTCCCTTCTGCTTGTCCAAAGGCTTGTCTGCCAGATAAGAAAGCAACTGATTCATCACCTCCACGTGTCCTCCGTTGTTGTTCCTCAGGTCTATGATAAGGTTTTCCTTAGTACAATCCCCAAGATAATCCCTTATCCCTTCTACATTGACCTCGTCTAGAAAGAATGTTTTAAGGCCCAGATATGCCGTAGAATCATTCAGCTCCTCTGTGAACCAGTCGTCTTTAGATGCGCGGATAATCCTGTACCACATATTCATCCGCCTGATATTATCTCCTGGTAATACACCGTTATTCCTTGAAGAAGTCACATAAGGGATTTCTGCCCAAGACCCGTCCGTGAACTCGACGTGTGAACTTTTAAGAGGGCCTTTGTCTATATACATTATCTCTTCTGCGCCATAAAGCATCACGAGGGATTCATCTATGGAACTGCGTACGTTCACATCGTATCCGTAAATATATTTTGATGCTTCTTTCAGGTGATCTTTTGCACTTACCCCGTCAATGGATTTGACCGTTTTGCCGATATGTTCTTTAAAAGGCTCAGTTGAAGTAAGGACCTTGATGGTATCACCAAAACTAATATAGTACAAGGCGGGAGTCCTCCAGTCGTATTCTTTGGCGGGAAGCCCGTCTGGCAACAGTGCAATATGGCTGTCGTGTACTATCTGGCATACCTGCATAAGTTTTCCGCGGAATTCGCCCCTGAGCTGCAGGGGACGTGTTATGGTGTTCTTGAGCGAGTCCATCCTCCTGACGAATTCCTCCCTGCTCATCAATTCGTCTAGGGAAGGATATGCGTCAATAATAGCTTCCTGAAGGACAGCAAGGTCTTCCCTGGCTTTTTCTACAGAGATGGGATCTTCTCTCTTTATCTGCTCCGGCTCCTTGAAGGTAGTTTCCAAACCGAAGGGAGCCATTGGGTCAACAGGCTTCCCTCCCCTTGTCAGTTCAATCGTAATATTGGGCTGGCTGAATGCCTTGTACGCATATCCGGCATAGCCAAGTGTGTCTCCAGCCGAAACTCTCTGCCCTGTTTTGAACTGCCAGTCTCCCTTTAATCCAATTATTAAAAGGTGGCGGCCGTCAGCCATCTTTATGCCTATCTGTTTGCTGACATATTTTTTGTTGACGCCACTCCCCAGGTCCTCATCCTGAAGCCACTGATCAAAGGTTTTGCTGCTATCCAAGCCTATGCTCAAGCCGTAATTGAGGGAATGATAATAACTACCCAGATAAGTTCCCACAGTACCGTCCACAGGACAGATGATTATATCAGTATCCTTACATCCTATGAACAGATGTGAAAAATTGAATTCATCCCCTACGTAGCCCTGAGGCTGGCCGATGATGTTCTCTCCGGCTTTATGTCCGGAGACTGGCCAAAGGATTTCCTGGGCTCCTGCTTGTAGACATAGAAACAAGAGCGTGAAAAGAAATATTGATTTCTTCATATGTATGTTGTAGTTAGTTTATCCTGAACACTATAGGAATAGTGCATTTGCTCCGGACAGCCTTCCCTTTATCCTTTGCAGGTATCCATTTGGGCATTAGGTTAACTATCCTCAAGGCCTCTGAATCCAGGCTGGGACCAAGGCTCTTGATGACCTTTGCTCCACTAATGCTGCCATCTGTCTCTATTATAAAACTGATTATACACCTGCCTTGCAGGCCGCTTTCCAAGGCTTCCGGAGGATAATGCAGATTCTCTGCGACAAATGACAGGATCTTTTCGTTTCCTTCAGGGAATGTCGGATACTCTTCTGGGTTTTTAACTATCCTTTCCTCCTGCATATAAGGAACCTTAAAAAACTCGGAGAAGCTCTCTACCTTACCGTTTGCTTTGGCCGATGCGTAACCTACGGCACTGACCATAACCACAATGCCCAGCACGAATGCAAAGTCCCTGACGGATCTGTATATCTGTCTCTTTGTCCGGCTTTTTTGGAGCACAGAGTTCTTGAATGCCTTCCATTCAGTATCTACGTCAGGCATTGATATTACCCTATCCATTTCTTCAGATGTCATCGTTCTTTGTCTTTTAAGGTTTTCCGCAGTTTCTCCAGTGAGTTGGTAATATGTTTATTAACGGCAGATGGACTGATACCCAAGGCATTTGCTGTCTCCTTGTAAGTCAAGTCCATATCGTAGTGCAGGAAGATGACCCGCTGGTCCTGTTCTGTCAGTTCACTTGAGATTGCTCTGTACAGTTCAACCATCAGTTCATCTTTGTGGGATTTATCCAGATTGTCATACAGGCTTTCGCGAATGTGTTTGTCGTGATTCTTTCTCCTTGCCTTGTCCCGTATCATATTCACGCAACGGTTCTTTGTCGCTGCCAAAAGATATCCCTTGATGTTTTCAAGCGAAAGGTCTGGCTTGTTTTGCCATACACGGGCAAATACCTGCTGGACGGCATCCTTGGCTAGGTCAGGATCTTCCAATATGGAAAATGCCAGGCGGTACATCAACCGGTAGTTATCCTTGAACATCCTCTCGAACGTCCGTTCGTCATATCCTTGAAGAATCTTCATCCTAATAATAAAACACCCGGATGATCGCTTCAAACACCCTGCCGTGCAAATAATAAAATAGCACTGCGGTCATTATTTTTATAACACGCTGAGTATCAGTTATTTGCTAAAACTGTTCCCGCAACCGCTATTCGCCGCCGTCAGCGAAGTTCCGGCCCTGGCGCGGTGGATGGAAAATATGGGTGCGCCCCACGTCCCTAAAAGTGGGACGTCAGGAGCGTTTTACCCCCTTTTTCGCTCCCCTCGTCCCCCTTTCTCGGACGTCAGGCGCACTTTGGGTCATAGTATGTAGGAGGAGCTGGGAGGCTAATGTTTGATAATGGGAAAGGACGGCGTGTCGGATAACTATTTGATAATCAATCATAAGAATGATATCATACCCTAAAAAATGAAGGGTATCAGCTTAATGATTCAGCTAATTATCAGAACCTTACGCGCCACCGGGCCTGGAGGAGATGCCCGGTCAAGCCAGGGATGACGGCTAGATCCTTCGCTGCGCTCTGGATGACAATGAGGGTTGCTCAGGAGGAAGGAGCGCTGGAGGAGCGGGAAGGTGGTATCTGGAAAACCCGTGGCCGCCCGTGGCCTCGTGAACGGGTGGATGGCGCTTGCGCCAGACGGGATGGAGCGAAGCGGAAGGTTTTCCAGGTACCACCTTCCTGCTACAGCACTTGAAGATAAATAGATGGGATCACATTCCGAAGGCGAGGCCGAGGGAGGCGTAGCCCATATCTATGTTGTGGCCTGCAAGGATGCCGGCGGGACGCGGGTAGAACTTGAGGAAGAGGGTGACTTTCTCATAGTTGACGGTGGCCAGCAGGGCATACGTGAACAGATTGATCTTAGCGTTCTTCTGGGCCACGTTAATGGTGTCGTGACCATCGTTGTATTTGTGGTTGGCGCGCCCGCGGAAATTGATACCCAACTCCGTTCCAAGTCCAAAGCGGAAGTCTCCGGTGGTGTACTTGACCTGGAGAGGCAGGTTGATGCTCAGGAATGTGAGCGAACTGCGGGGCCTGGTGACATCTGAGACATAGAACAGTTTGCGGTCGATGGCGTTCACTTCCCTGTTGTCGTCAAGGTACAGGACGGATTCCCTGGACCTGATGGCATTGTGGCCGAAGTCAAGCTTCACCTCGAACCCCAGGTTGTCCGTAGGATAGAAACCGCCGCCCAGGATATTGACGAAGAACTCCCCGGAAAGGGACGAAGCATAATCGTTGGACCTTACAAAGTAAAGGCTGTACCCCACATAGGAACTGGAGAACAGTTTGAACTGGCCGTCATCTGTCTGCGCGATGACAGGAGAGTACTCCTTATCTTCCTTCATGGCTTCTTTGATCTGGTCCTTGAATTCCTGGGAAATGGCGGACAGGTCAACATCGTTCTGGGAAAACGCCGGGATAATGGCGGCAAGTGCAAGGATTGACAAAAATATTCTTCTCATGGTTGGGTTCATTTAATAAAAGGCTACAGCCCAAAGGCAATGCCAAAAGTAATATGGTTAAAGTCAATGTCTCCCTTAGGGACTATCCTGGAGGACTTTGGATACCACTTCACAAAAAGTGCCAGGCTGTCATAGGAGATAACGCCGATGAATCCGTAAGTAAACAGGTTCAGCTTGGCGCCCGTCTCCTTGACGGTAGTAGTGCGGCTGCCTTCAGTATATTTGTACCAGGTTCTTCCTCCAAAGTTGAAGGATGCCTCCGCTCCCCCGCCGAACGCCATCTTGCCGGCCCTGAATTTGGCCAGGACAGGGAAATTGACGCAGAAATAGTTGAAGGAAGAGGTGGATTTTGATACCTTTCCGCTTACGGAAGATGCATCATCCATTGGAAGGTGCAGTATCCCGTCCTGAAGGTAAAAGACTATGTCTGAGGACTTGAACGAGTTATATTCTATATCCGTGTTCAGTTCAACGGAAAGGAATTCATTGGGATAGACGCCAAGCCTGAGGACATTCAGGAAGACTTCCGAAGAACCGGCCGTCTGGAACAGTGAGGATTTCATACTGTGGAATCCGTATCCCACGTGTGCGGAAGCGCGAAGGACAATGTCTCCGTCCTTGGACTGGAACAGGATAGAAGGATCTTCCTCTTCTTCCTCGAACAGCCCTTGGATGTCTCCCAGATCCCCAAGGTCCCCTCGATTCCCAATCTCCTGTGAAAACGCAGGGACCAGCGCACAAACCGTAAATAATGCTATAAAGAACTTCCTCATTTGTCTAAGTGTTAGAATGGATATCCTACGCCAAAGTGCAGTGCCGATCCGCCCCTGCTGAACCAGCCATCAGGACCAACCCACCTGTGGCCCTCGGCGCGTGCAGGATCGTGGAGCTTGAAGCCCACGTCAAGACGCAGTACTATGAAACTGAGGTCCACTCTAACGCCGGTTCCCCAGTCTGCGGCTAGGGTCCTGTAGAAATCCGAATTGAATATTTCCTTTTCATCGTCCGACTTCCAGGCCCAAACGTTACCCGTTTCCGCGAACAGGGCGCCTTCCAGTTTCCAGAACATTGGGAAACGGTATTCCAGGTTGGCTTCAAGCTTGAAATCTCCAGTCTGGCTTGGGATGCTGAAATAACTGATGGGTTCGGCCACTCCGGGACCTACCGAACGGGACCTCCAGCCCCTCAGGGAGTTGGCGCCACCGCTGTAGAACTGCTTCTCGAACGGAAGTGAAGAGGAGTTTCCATAGGCCAGGCCGGCGCCCACCAGGAGCCTGGCGGCAAGGGCCTGGTTCTTCTCGTGCCCGAAGCGCCAAGTCTTTCCAACGGAAAGTTCGGACCTTACGTATTGTGAGAACGGAAGGCCGAAGATCAGCTTCTCTCCATACTCATCAGATTTCATAGCGCCCTTGAACAGGCTCAGAAGGTTACCTGAGGAATCCAGGGACAGCCTCACATAATGGTAGCTTGTCTTTGGAACCAGGGCATTGTCCGATGTATAGTACAGGACACCACCCAGACCTGCGTCAAAGTGATCCTGGTATGAATACCACATAAAAGGATTCTGGATCAGGTTGTAAATGAAATCCTCGTCCATATTCCTGAGGCGTACCAGGTTGAGCTGCATAGGGTAGAACTGGTAGGAGAAGTACCTTCCGAAGGAGCCTGTGTAACCGTAGGAAGAAGAAAAGATGTACCTTGTGTATTCAGGCCTTGACTGATAGTTGAAGGAAGCGTTGATTTCCGTGCGCGGGATGTTGGAACCCTTGAAACGCTCGTATGGGAGACCCAGGAAACGCGGTAGGCTGAGACTGGCGGAGACTCCGAACTCGTCAGACTTTATCTTGCTCTTGAACTTGCGCTGGAAATTGCCCATAAAGGAAAGGTTCAGCCACTCTCCCCCCTTGAATATGTTCCTGTTATAGTAACTCAGTTGCGGAGAGATGCCCAGGAGTCCGGAGGAGTTGAAAGACGTTTCCCAGTTTACCTTGAAGCCCTGGAGCTTGGATGGAGTGAGGTTTATTGCGCAGTTCACCCTGCTGGAATCCGCATCAGACAGTTCTATTCCCACGCCGCTGAATACCTTGAGGGCGGAGAGCCTGGAATAGGTCTTGTTGACTTCTGTCTCGTCATATATGTCCCCGGGCTTGATGGTGTTCAGGCTCTTGAGGATCCTGTTGTCAAAGTTAAGTCCTTCAGGGTAAGAGAAGGTCACCTCCCCTATCGTGTAGATCTCGTGCGGCTTGGCTGCGGAAGGGCTCTGGTTCCTGGTGTATTCGTTCACCCTCATTTCCAGGATGGTGCTGTCCGGCCCGGAGAGGGTGTCAGCCTCAAAGGAGTAGTAGTTTGTATTAATGCTGTAATAGCCCTTGGTACGCAGATAGGAGGCGCTGCGGGCGCTTTCCACTTCAAGGTCGGCCTCGGAAAGGTAATCCCCCACCTTGACGCTTATGTTGTCCACATCGTCCAGGAAATCAGCCTCCAGGGATGTCCCCTGAGGGAGCTTGAAGCGTATCTCCTTGATCTGGTAGCGGGTGCCCGGTGTGATGTAGTACACCACCTTCTTCCATTTGTTCTTCTCAGAGATGAATGGCTCTACGGTGGAGTTGTAGTAACCCAGGTACTCCAGGTGGTCCTTTATGCTCTGTACCGATGCGTCAACCAGTTCCTGGCTGAACTCCACCCTGTTCTTCTGGAATATCTTGAGACCGGATGGCTGCTGCTTGAGGTAAGGGGTTATCTGGGAAACCTTGAGGGGTGTGCGCTCGGTGAACTTTACTTCGTTCTTGGAAAGGTAGGTCGCGTCTTCGTTTTCAAGATGCCTGGCGGCACCGCAGGATGCAGCGAGCAAAGCTGCGGCACAGAGTGCCGGGACATATTTGAAGAGGTGTCTTGCCATAATGCGTATAAATACAAATTTAAGAGAAAAAACTGTACGAAGGGGCATTTAAATAAAGAATTGTGGCTAAATTTGTGTCCGCACGACTAAACACCGATGGACACAACCCTTTCCAACAACCATATCAAGACTATAAGGTCCCTCTCTTCAAAGAAGTTCCGGGACAGCCTGGGCCTTTTTGTGGTCGAGGGAGAGAAAATGGTGGCTGAGGCCCTGGCCTCTGACTTCCAGGTGGTGGAGGTTTGGAAGAGGGATGAGATAGGGTACGATGTTATGGCGCGCATATCCCAGCTCAGCAGCCCCTCTCCCGTGATGGCCGTTGTCAAGGCAAAGCCCCTTTCCGCCCCGGCGGAAACCGGCGGCCTGTGCCTTGCCCTGGACGGAATCCGGGACCCGGGGAACTTCGGGACCATAATCCGCCTTGCGGACTGGTTTGGGGTGGATGTCATTTACGCCTCCCCTGACTGCGTGGAACTGTACAACCCCAAGACCGTCCAGGCCACGATGGGAGCCATCTTCCGCAAGAAGGTGATCTACTGCGACATCCCCGCCCTCTGCCGTCAGTTCCGTAAAGCCGGCCTCAAGGTGTACGGGACTTTCCTTGACGGAGAGGACATCTACGCGCAGCCGCTTTCAAAGGAAGGCCTTATTGTTATGGGCAGCGAGTCCCGGGGCATAAGTCCGGAGGTTGCCAAAGAGGTTGACGGCAAACTGTTGATACCGTCCTTCAGCGGAGGCGCCCCCACTGCGGAATCGCTCAACGTCGCCGTTGCGACGGCAGTCACACTATCAGAATTCAGGCGCAGATGATAATATACCAGATGCTCCCCCGCCTTTGGGGAAACGGCACACTGCAACAGATTGACGATCAGAGCCTTGAGTACTTCAAGACACTTGGGGTGACCCACGTTTGGTACACCGGTGTCATACGTCATTCCACCGGCAGGCCATATGTCAAGGGCGATCCCGGCTCCCCCTACTCCATCTGCGACTATTACGACATCAACCCCTATCTCAGTTCCAATCCCGATGCCAGGATGCAGGACTTCGAGGCCCTTGTCCAGCGCTCCCACCGCCACGGGCTGGGCGTTATCATAGACTATGTCCCCAATCACGTCTCCCCGGACTACTCCGACGCCCACGGCTCCATCGAGACCTGCGGATATTACGACTATGACTGGTCCGACACCCTCAAGGTGGACTACAGCCGCCGCTCCAACTGGGACAAGATGCGGGACATCCTGCTATTCTGGGCCTCCAAAGGCGTTGACGGCTTCCGCTGCGATATGGTGGAAATGGTGCCTCCGGAGTATATGAAATGGCTTATCGCCGAGGTCAAGCGCCAATATCCCAAGCTTATCTTCATAGCAGAGGTCTATACCCGTGAGAGATACCGCCGCTACGTACACGACGTTGGTTTCGACCTCCTTTACGACAAGTCCGGACTTTACGACATCCTGAAGGACCTTATGGAAGGGCGCGGCAACGCCCGGAAGATATCCTGGAACTGGCAGTTCCTCCAGGACCTGCAGCCCCGGATGCTCAACTTCCTGGAGAATCACGACGAACCGCGTATGCCGGAGGCCTACCCCGCCCTGTTCGTCTCGCTCCTGCTGAACCGGGCTCCTTTCATGCTGTATTTCGGGGAAGAGATTGGAGAAGCGGCGGCCGATACCAAGGACCACAGGACTTCCATCTTCAACAAGATTACCGTGCCGTCCCTGCAGCGCCTCTACAGTTATATCCACACCCGCCAGGGCCTGGAGCAGAAAGAGCTTGAGACCCTGAACTTTTTCCGCCGTCTTATGGCGGAGGCCCCTGACTGGGGCGAGACCTATGACCTGGTCTATTGTAATCTGGACACCCCCGGCTTCAAGGTTGACAGCCACTATATCTGGATGCGCATATCAGAGCGCGGAACCTTCCTTCTGGGTGCCAACTTCACAAAAGAAAAGGCTGATATATCCGTTTTCATACCGGGATATACCAGCCGAATAAATATCAGTATCCCCCCTATGGGAGGAAACATCCTCAAGCTTTAAGCCTCCGGAGCCGGCTCGAGTTCTACGATAGGTGCCTCAGGAGCGTTCCTCTTTACAGAAGCGATACCCTTCTTAGCGGTTTCCTTTGAAGCATACATCTGGCTTGCGCCGATAACCTGTCCGTTGCCGGCTTTGAGACGGAAATACATCTTTCCGTTCTTTGCCTCCAGAACTTCAAATTTTGCGTCGTCAACAGAATTCTTCCTTACTGACTCGATTCCGTTAAGGCAGGCGGCCTTTGTTGTGTAGCCCTCGCTGGTGAGGATGATTTCTCCGTTGCCGGCCTTGAGGTTGAACTGGAATTCTCCGTCCTTCCTGATTTTGATTTCAAATTTTCCCATGGTTGTTATTTGATTGTTAATAATGTTAATCGTGCCTTAAAGATAAGAAAAATATTTCATTTAATCCCAATTCAGGATTTTTTTGAAGTCATAGTTCTCAGGATCAGGTACGTATGCCTTTGCGGCCTCGTAATCTTCAGGGGTGATGTAGTGGCAGATGTTCTTGTAATAGTTCTGGGCTATTCCGCCGTTGATGTCAACCCTGCGCGGAGGGATCTTGCCGCTTGCGTCCTGGAGGTCCTTGAGGTAGAGCGGGTGGGGCTCGCCGTAGGCATCGACATATACCATACATCCGGTCTCGCCTTTCTCAAAGAGGTCGTAAACTCCCATAGCCATCTGGGTGCAATATGTGAGGTCGAATGCGATAGGATCCTGGCAGCGAACGTCGTAGCCGATCTCCACCGGACGGGTCTTTACCTTGATTCCCAGTTTCTTGTACTCTTTTTCGAGGATGTCGTTGAACAGGACGGCCTTGCTGATCTTGCCAAGCTCAGGGTGGCCGTGCTCGTCATAGCTCATATGTACGCCCGTGGCCTTGAGGTCCTCTGAATCCAGGTCGTGGAATACGCCTTCTGCTACCACTACGGTTCCATAACCTATTCCAAGGATCTTGCGCTTGATGATTGCGGAAAGGGTGAGCTTTATGATCTTGTCCACGGTGATGTCAGTCTTGTTGAACATCTCAGGAAGGATGGTCATAGGACAGTGTGTAGCCTCTCCGATGTGCAGGGCAAGGTGGCCTGCGCTGCGTCCCATTGCTGAAATGAGAAGCCAGTTGCCGGATGTGCGCGCATCCTCGTAGATGGTGCGGGCAAGGTGGGCGCCTTCGTCCTTTGCGGAGTTGAATCCGAAAGTGGGGCTGTTGCCGGGAAGAGGCAGGTCGTTGTCAATTGTCTTGGGAACGTGGATGTTCTTGATAGGGAAATTCTTGGCAGTAAGGAACTTTGCGATACGGTTTGCGGTTGAAGCGGTATCGTCTCCTCCTACGGTCACCAGGAGCTTGATGTTGTTGTCCTGGAACAGGCTCAGGTTGAAATTGTTCTCGAAGTCTGCGTCAGTGGGTTTGAAGCGGCTCATCTGGAGATAGGAACCTCCCTTGTCAAAGAATCTGTCCGCCTTGTGGAAATCGAAGTCCTCATAGCGGGGATTCTTGCTGAAAAGGCCGCTGTAGCCCTCGTGAAGGCCTATTACGCGGAAACCGTGGTTGAGAAAAGTCTTTGCTACTGAACATACGACGGTGTTCATACCCGGAGCCGGGCCGCCGCCACAAAGGATAATTACTGCATCTTTCATTGTCTGATATGTATTTTATTGAATCTACTACCAACCGGAGTGACGCAAATTTAATAATAATTCTGTAAATTTGTAAGATAATGGACAAAAGCGAAGCCATACTCAGGATAAACCAGCTCCGGGAATTGCTCAGGGAGAACTCGTACAGGTACTATGTACTGAACTCCCCAACAATGAGCGATTATGATTTTGACCAGGCCATGAAGGCCCTGGAAGCCCTTGAAGCTCAATTCCCCGACCTGGTCACTCCGGACTCCCCCACCCAGAGGGTGGGCTCGGACCTGGAGCGCGACTTTGCGCAGTATCCTCACCGTTACCCGATGCTCTCCCTGGGCAACACATATTCGATCCAGGAGGTGGAGGCGTTCGCCCAAAGGGCCGACAAGGCCCTGGGAAAGGGTTTCTCCTACTGCTGCGAACTCAAGTTTGACGGAACCGCCATCTGCCTCAACTATGTTGACGGCAAGCTTTTCCGCGCCCTCACCAGAGGTGACGGCGTGGTTGGCGACGACGTCACCGCCAACGTGCGGATGATCTCCAACATCCCCCACACCCTCAAAGGCAAGGGCTGGCCACGTGACTTTGAGATCCGCGGGGAGATCCTGATGCCTTTCGCGGCGTTCGAGCGCCTTAACGCGGAGCGCGAGGAAATTGGCGAAGCTCCGTTCGCCAATCCCCGCAACGCCGCGTCCGGCTCGCTCAAGCTGCTCAATCCCCAGGAGGTGGCCCACCGCGGGCTTTGGTGCACGCTCTACCACATCCCAAGCCAGAGCGTCAGTTTCCGCACCCACGACCAGGCCCTCGCCGCCGCGGCGGACTGGGGGCTGCCAGTGTCAGACCAGCGCCGCCTCTGCAGCGGCATCTCGGAAATCGAGGATTACATAGAGTACTGGGATACGGAGCGCAAGAAACTTCCCTATGCCACCGACGGCATCGTCATAAAGATAAACGAGATGGAGTACCAGACTGCGCTGGGATTCACCGCCAAGAGCCCCCGCTGGGCCGTGGCGTACAAGTTCCAGGCGGAAAGGGCACTCACACGGGTCCTCAGCATAGATTACCAGGTTGGACGTACCGGCGCCGTGACTCCGGTGGCTAACCTTGAACCCGTGCCGCTGAGCGGCACCGTGGTCAAGCGCGCCACCCTCAACAACAAGGACTGGATGGAGCAGCTGGACGTGCGCGTGGGAGACAGCGTATGGGTGGAGAAAGGCGGCGAGATAATCCCCAAGATAACCTCCGTGGAGCTTTCAAAGAGGCCCGCTGACAGCGTCAGGGCCGCATTCCCTGAAGTGTGCCCTGACTGCGGCACCGCACTGGTGAGCCGTGAAGAAGAAGCCAAGTGGTTTTGTCCCAACCAGGACGGATGTCCCACCCAGATCAAGGGACGCCTGGAGCATTTCCTGAGCCGCAAGGCAATGAACGTCATAGCCGGGGAAGCCACCGTGAACCAGATGTACAACCTGGGCCTGGTGAGCACTCCGGCAGATTTTTACGACCTTGACGAGCGCAGCCTGCTTATGCTCGAGAGCTGGAAGGAGAAATCAGTGAAACGTTTCCTGGACAGCCTGGAGGCATCCAAGCAGACTCCGTTCGAGAAAGTGCTCTACGCCCTTGGCATCCGCTTCGTAGGCGAATCCACCGCCAAGGAGCTGGCCGCGCACTTCGGGGACGTGGACTCCCTTGCCGGCGCTTCGCTTGAGGAACTCCGCGCAGTGGGTGACGTCGGAGACGTGATAGCCGCCAGCGTGTACGAGTACTTCCGCGACCCGCGGCATTTAGCGATGATAGAAAGGCTCAGGGCGCACGGGCTGCGCTTCAGCGCGGCTGCGCCGCAGGCCAAGGCATCCGACGCCCTGGCCGGCCTTACAATAGTGATCTCCGGGAACTTCGGCATATCCAGGGATGAGATGAAAGCCCTGATAGAGGCCAACGGAGGCAAGAACAGTTCATCCGTGAGCGGCAAGACTTCGTTCCTGCTGGCCGGCGAGAAAGCCGGCCCGGAGAAGCTCCGCAAGTGCGAGGAACTGGGAGTGAAAGTGGTGTCGGAAAAGGAATTCTATGAAATGATTCCTTCCGCCGCAGCACCGGCAGTGCCGGCAATTGAAAAAGAACCTACATTATTCGATTTATGAGTGCCAGCGTATTCACCAAAGAGGATCTGAATCTTATAAAGGAAGCCTGGACTGACCTTAAGGCTACGGCGCGCGAACGCTGTGAGAGCGAATCTGAACTGAAGACGGTCCAGAAGGCGTTCGATTTTGCCAACGGCGCCCACAAGAACGTCCGCAGGCGTTCAGGCGAGCCGTATATGATCCATCCAATCGCTGTGGCCAAGATTGTGGCGGAGGACATAGGCCTTGGATACAAATCCATCTGCGCCGCCCTCCTGCACGACGTGGTTGAAGACACTGACTATACCGTAGAAGACATACGCGCGCTGTTCGGAGACAAGATAGCCTCCCTGGTGGACGGTCTCACCAAGATCAAGAACGTGCTGGACAACGAGGACAAGAACCCTGACCGCGTGCGCTACACCGCCAGCCTCCAGGCCGAGAACTTCAAGCGCATCCTCCTCACTCTGAACGACGACGTGCGCGTGGCGCTTATCAAGCTCGCTGACCGCCTTCACAACTGCCGCACCATAGAGTTCATGCCTGAGTACAAGCGCGACAAGGTGCTCTCCGAGACAATGTTCATCTTTGTCCCCCTCGCCCACAGGTTGGGTCTCTATGAGATTAAGTCGGAAATGGAGAATATCTGGCTCAAATACAAGGAGCCTGACGCCTACAATGACATCATTGCCAAGATTGCCGAGAGCCGCAACACAAAGGACATAGAGATAGACGAATTCATGAAGCCCATCCGGGACGCCCTTGACGAGGCCGGATTCGACTTTGAGATAAAGAAAAGGGTCAAGACGCCCTATTCCATATGGCACAAGATGCGCACCAAGGAAGTGACCTTCGAGCAGGTCTATGACCTGTACGCCGTGCGCATCATATTCACCCCCAAGCCGGGAGCGACAGAGACGGAGCGAGTCCAGTGCTACCATATCTTCTCCATAATAACCGGAATATACAGGTATCAGCCCAGCCGGGTGCGTGACTGGGTCAAGCATCCCAAGAACAACGGCTACGAGGCCCTGCACTGCACCCTGATGAGCAATTCCGGCGTATGGGTGGAGGTCCAGATCCGCTCCAAGAGGATGGACGACATAGCGGAAAAGGGAATCGCCGCCCACTGGGCTTACAAAAAAGGCGGATATATTTCCGAGAATGAGTCCGAAATGGACAAATGGCTGGTCAAGGTCAAGGAAATCCTTATCCAGAAGGACTTCAACGCAATGGAACTCCTGGATATCATCCATTCAGACCTTGTGACTTCAGACATCATAGTCTTCACTCCAAAGGGAGACCAGAAGACCATACAGAAAGGAGCCACCGCCCTGGACTTTGCCTATATGATACACACCAGGATAGGCTATCACGCCATTGCCGCCAAGGTCAATATGAAACTGGTGCCCCTGTCGTACGTCCTCAAGACGGGAGACCAGGTGGAGATAATCACCGCCGAGAAGGAAGAGCCCAAGAAGGAATGGCTTCAGTTTGTCCAGACCAGGAACGCCATCACCCACATTATGAACCACTTCAAGTCCCGCAGGGACGAGTTTGTCCTTGAGGGGGCCAAGATCTTCCGCGAAGTAATGGCAAGCATAGGCTCAAGCGTCAATAACGAAAACATCAAGAAAATCCTTGATTTCACGCAGATTACGTATGTGGATGAGCTCTACTTCCGCATAGGCCTCGGAATGATAAATACGGGCTCTTTTTCCGCCATTATCTCCAATTCCGAGACCGTTGCCGCACCGGAACCTTCCAACTACACCATAAACAGCAAGGATTCCAAGGGACAGCATTACATCATAGCGTCCTGCTGCTCCCCTATCCCCGGCGACGCCGTGGTTGGATTCAGGAGCCCCAACGGCACCATCACCCTTCACAAGAAGACCTGTCCCATTGCCGAGAAGATAGCTTCAAAGCACGGAGACTGGATGGTTGCGCCGGACTGGGGCACCGCGGGAAGCGACGAGGCGTTCCCGGTACGGATTTCGCTGCGAGGCCTTGACAGGGTGGGACTCCTCACGGAGATCTCCCAGTACATCTCCCTGGTGATGGGCGTGAATATGCGTAAGATCAACCTTGGATCCAGCGAAGGCATCTTTGAGGGATATATAGAGCTGATGGTCCGCGACAAGCGGATCCTGGAGGAGATGATTGTTAAATTGGGTACCATTGATGGCATCCAGAGTGTAACCAGGACTGATATTTAGATGAAAGAATTCTGGAAAAGATATTTCCCGGTGCTGCCGGTGCTGCTGGTCCTCTGGGGGGCTATGTTCTCCCATTCCTGCGCCAACACGTCACAGGCTCCCACCGGAGGCAGGAAGGACACCATACCGCCTGTGATAGTCAAGATGAACCCGCGCCCGTACGTGCTGGGCGTTCCCCTCACCGGGGCAAAGTTCGTCTTCACCTTCAACGAGTATTTCAAGGTGTCCAACCCGCGCAACATCTTCCTTTCCCCACCGCAGAAGACTCTGCCCAAGTACCGTATCAGGGGCAAGAACCTTATAGTCTCTTTTGAAGAACCGTTGGCGGAGAACACCACCTACACCCTCAATTTCTACGGCGCCCTTCAGGACAACAACGAGAACAATCCATATCCTGGATACTCTTTCGTATTCTCAACCGGAGATTCAATTGACTCGCTGTATATGACTGGTTCTGTGCAGGATTGCTCCACCCTTGACCCCGTCAAGGAGGCCACTGTCCTGCTGTATGAGACCCAGGACGACTCCGCCGTTTTCAAGCAGCTTCCCTTTGCGGCCACCAAGACCGACGAATGGGGCTATTTCTGCTTCCGCAACATCCCTGACAAGCCATTCAGGATCTATGCGGTCCAGGACCAGAACAACAACAATCTCTATGACCCGGACACTGAGCAGATTGCCTTCATAGATTCCCTGGTAAGGCCTGTCAACGTCATCAGGGACAGTGTCTATGAACTGACTTTCTTTGATATGAAGGACACCGTGGCCTGTCGTGACAGGAAGACGGAATACGAGTTGAGCATGTTCCGCGAAACCCCTTCCAGGCAGTTCATCAAGAATTCCGGGCGTATGAATGAAAGGTCCGCCTTCATATCCTTCAACGCCCGCAACGCGCATATAGACACTATGTGGATTGCCGGCATAAGTCCGGACAGGCTCATAACCCAGATCAACCTGGAAAGGGATTCCCTGGAAATGTGGATCAATGACCAGCGGCCTATCCCGGATACCGTGACCCTGTTCGTGAACTACCTCAAGACCGATACCACAGGCGTCCTGAGCGGATTCACGGAAGAGATAAAACTGGGCAACCAGAATCCAAGGAAAGTGGAGCGGTTTGTCAAGGAGGATATCAAGCATACTGACACCATCTGCGTGTTCAAGCTAGTCGCCGAGCCCAAGAAGATTGAGCAGGACGGCTTTGTCCTGGAATTCGAGAACCCTATCATAAACGCCTGGTTCGATTCCATAAAGTTTGTGTCCATAAACCCCAGGAACCAGGAGGAAGACCTTCCGTTCACCTATTCAAGGGATACTTTAGATGTCCGTAAATACAGTATTAAGCCAGAGGGAACTATCCAGCTTGGATATGGTTACCATATGAAGATTCCGCAGGGCGTTTTCAGGGATATCAACAACCATTGGAACGACAGTACGGAAGTTACCGTATCCCTCCCCGCGGAAGTCTCCCTGAGTACCCTTCAGCTGGCAGCGAAGAACGTTGCCCACAAGTACATCATAGAGCTTCTTGACGAGAGGAGGACATCCGTGGAACGTTCCTATATAATCACGGAAGACGCCACGCTTACCTTCCCTTATATCCAGCCCGGAAAATACTATATCCGCATTACGGAGGATTTGAACGGCAACTCATACGTGGACAGCGGAAACCTGCTGGAACATCAGATGCCTGAAAGGGTGAAGTATTTGAAAATCAATGACAATCCGCTGCTGGACATTCCGGCCATGTCCTTCATAGACCAGACCGTGGACCTTCAAGAACTCTTCTGACAAAGATGAAAAGACTTATATATACCATCCTGCTGCTCGCCTTGTCCTGCGCCCTTTCACGCGCCCAGGACAATCCCCTGCCGGACAATTTTGAATATACGGACAGCTACCTGGACACCGTCAAGGTTTCCAACATATTCAAGTTGAACGACTACTGGATGGTTGGCGTGGAGTACGGAGTCTCCTTTGTGCGCCAGCAGTTCGTCCCCAAGTTCAGCCAGGAAACCTTTATGGTTCCGGGCTATTACGGGGTGACGCTCACAAAGTACAGCAAGATGTTCGGTTATATGCCGTATTTCGGCTTCCAGATAGGCTTTTACAACGGATATGAGGGATACAGGTTCAAACCCTCGCTGGAGACCGGATATACGCCCAATCTGGAGGGAGCCGAGCAGGTGGTGATGCAGATCTACGAAGTGCCGTTCCTTACTCAGGTCCATTATGACACGGAGTATTTCAAGCTGATGGGTATGATAGGTATTTACGGCGCATACAGGAATACCATCGAAAGGACCGGTCCCTACGTGTCGGAAGAGATTGCGCACTCATACCGCAGCTTCGATTACCGCTACGATTACGGCCTTCAGGGCGGAGCCGGACTGGGACTGGTATTCTCCCCCTTCGAGTTCCATCTGACCGCCAAGGTACGCTACGGTTGGTCAAGCCTCTTTGAGCCGGGATATCGCCAGACCGGGGATTATTGGTACGCTTATCCGTTCGATGTCATAGTCTCGGGAAGCCTTCATTTCCATCTTTCCAAGCGAAACGGGCGCAGCAGGGCCGATTTGAGACGCGAAGCCAAGAGAATTGTCTATGATGAAGAGTAATAGAACTAAGTCATTGGAAGTCAATGTAGGAAACATTGTTGTAGGAGGCCTTAACAAAATTGTTATCCAGACAATGTGCAACACTCACACCCACGATGTTGCCAAAACTGTGGACCAATGCAGGCGTCTTGCAGCAGCCGGAGCCCAGATCATTCGCATCACCGTTCCCGGGCCCAAGGAAGTTGACTGCATCCGCCGGATCAGGGAGACTTTGAGGGCGGAAGGGATAGACACTCCCCTGGTTGCTGACATCCATTTCTCCTCCGCCACCGCAATTGCCGTAGCTCCCTTCGTGGAGAAGGTAAGGATCAACCCTGGCAACTTCCACCCTGACCATTCCAAGGCTCGCGAGCAGTTCGCCGCCCTGCTGGATGTTTGCCGGACTCACGGCACGGCTGTGAGGATAGGCCTCAATCACGGCTCCCTTGGCAAGTACATCACGGACCTTTACGGAAACACTCCCCGGGCTATGGCGCTTGCCGCTATGGAATGGGTCAGGATGTGCATTGAAAAGGACTTCCTCCAGGTGGTCGTATCCCTTAAGGCAAGCAATACCGTGATGATGGTACAGGCCTATCGTCTTCTTAAAGAAATGATGGAGGAAGAAGGGTGTATGTTCCCTATGCATCTGGGAGTTACGGAGGCAGGAAACGGCGTTTCAGGAAGGGTGAAATCCTGCATAGGCATAGCAACCCTGCTGGAAGAAGGCATAGGCGACACCATACGAGTTTCGCTTACTGAGGATCCGGAGAACGAACTGCCGGTGGCGGCATATCTGGCCGCCCGCTACAGCGGTGCGCCAATGCCGGACCTGCCGGCCGATGAGCTCCGCGTCCTGGACGCCGCCTGCACCTGGGGCCCCGCCCTTCTGCGCCGCGAGATCGACGACTTCCCCCTGGAAGACCAGGAACTGAAGAAAGAGATACTCCAGGGCGCCCGCAGGCAGTTCTTCAAGCCCGAATACATAGCTTGCCCGGGCTGCGGGCGCACAATGTACGACCTTCAGAAAGCCTTCGAGGAGGTCAAGGCCCGTACATCGCACCTCAGCGGAATGGTGATAGCCGTGATGGGGTGCATAGTGAACGGTCCCGGAGAGATGGCTGACGCTGACTGGGGTTACGTTGGCGAAGGGAATAATATGGTGTCCATATACAGAAAGAACGTGCCCGTCCTGAGGCACGTCCCTGACACAGAGGCGGTTGACCGCCTTCTGGAGCTTATCGAAGCCGGGCGATGACGCTTTCGCAGGCCCGTACTATGTCTCCTTTCTTCACTTCTATGCCGGCATCAAGTGGAAGGTACATATCCACCCTTGAGCCGAACTTGATTATGCCGCACTGCTCCCCCGCCTTGGTTTGGAGACCGGGCTGGGAATAGCTTACAATCCTCCGGGCGAAAGACCCCGCAAGCTGCTTGAAGAAGACCTTCTGCCCGTCCGGAAGCACAATGCCCGTGCAACTGTGTTCGTTCTCTTCCGATGCCTTGGGCGAGAATGCGAAGCGCTTGCGTCCCTTATAATACTTGAAGTATTCCACGGTGCCGTCCACCGGCCAGAAATTGGCGTGGACGTCAAAGAAATCCATATAGGTGGATACCTTTATGCAATCCTGCCTGATCCACTCCTTTTCAAACTGCCTGTCCACCTCCACAATCTGGCCGTCAGCCACGGAGGTGACTGTCTTGCCTCCCCCGGGACACTTCCTGTCCGGCACCCTGTGGAACAGAAGGTTGGCCACTGCGAGCAGAAGCAGAACAGCGGATGCCGTCCAACTGAACCAGGGATAAATGATATGGGTTAACAGTATGGTTATTAATATTATAGAAAATACTAACGTAACCGATACTTCAAATATGGAATCCTTGTCTATCTTCATATCCGGGAATCAAAGCAGGTTGAATAAAGCCAGGTATATGGTGCCAACGGGCACGGCCATAAGCGTACTGTCAAAGCGGTCCAGCAATCCCCCGTGCCCGGGAATGGCCCTGCCGGAATCCTTGACTCCGCAGGCACGTTTCCAGGCGGATTCGAACAGGTCTCCGAGCACTCCGGCCACGTGCATTACAACGGCAAGGGCTACGCAATGAAGGATGTGGATGTCCAGCAGTCCCGTAAGCTTGAGGACTATGGCGGCTATGATGCTGAAAACCATCCCTCCCCAGAATCCAACCCAGGTTTTCTTGGGGGATATGTCCGGGCAGAGTTTCCTGCGGTCCTCCTTCTGTCCAAGCGTCATCCCCACCGTATATGCACCTATGTCCGAGCACCAGATTATCACAAAGAAGCAGATGAGCAGCATACAGCTGAAACTGCCGTCCTTGAGGGCTATGAAGGTGGAGAGGGAAAGAGGTGCGGCTATGTACACAATGCCCGTAAAAACGTGCGAAAAGTCCTTTAAATGGCCTTTTCTGTCCTTGTCAAAGAGCAAGCTTGCCATAGTGGCCGTAACAGGTATCATTGACAGGGATATGAGCTTGGGGGGCAGGCTGTAATTGAAGAAGCAGAACAGAAGGGTGAACAGTATGATTCCGGACGCGATGGCAAGGATGCGCGGCACCTTGAACAGTGAGCCCATTGTCATTGTATAGAATTCGTGCATCATCCCCACCATCATATAGATGATGAGGATGGCATACAGGTAAGGGCTGAACAACAGGCAGCCCAGCATAACCAGCACGAACACTATGCCGGAAACTGTCCTAAGTTTCAGGCTGCTGTCCATCGTTCTCCGTCTGTTCTTTCTTTTCCGGCTTTCTTTCGTCCTCTGGAGGCAATACCTTGGGTCCCAGGATCTTCTCCACGTCTTCCGCAAAGATGACTTCCTTCTCAAGGAGCAGTTCGGCTACCTGCAGGAATCCTTCCTTGTGGCTGGTGAGGATACCTAATGTACGGGCGTGGATCTCGTTCACCAGTTTCTTGACCTCCTGGTCCATAAGTTCCGCGGTCTTCTCAGAGTACGGCTTGGTAAGCTCGTATCCGCGGGAACCGGTAGAGTCGTAGAAAGAAAGGTTGCCCACTTCCTCGCTCATTCCGTAATACTGGATCATGCTGTAGGCCATCTGGGTGAGGCGTTCAAGGTCGTTCTGGGCACCTGTGGAGGGCTCTCCGTTAACTATTTCCTCTGCGACGCGTCCTCCTATGAGGGAGCACATCTCGTCAATCATCTGGCTCTTGGTCCACAGCTTGCGGTCCTCGGGAAGGTACCAGGCGGCACCCAGGGCCTGTCCCCTTGGTATGAGGGTTACCTTGAACAGAGGGTTGGCATAAGGCAGCAGCCAGCTTGTCACGGCGTGGCCGGCCTCGTGATGGGCAATGGAGAAGCGCTCCTTGTTTGTGATGATGGCGCTCTTCCGCTCCAGGCCTCCTATTATCCTGTCAACCGCGTCAAGGAAGTCCTGCTTGTCAATGGCCGCCTTGCCTTTGCGGGCGGCGGTGAGGGCGGCTTCGTTGCAGACATTGGCAATGTCAGCTCCGGAGAAGCCGGAGGTGTGCTTTGCCATAAAGTCAAGGTCGAAGTCCTCGGAAATCTTCAGGCCTTTCATATGCACCTGGAAGATTTCCTTGCGCTCGTTCAGTTCAGGGAGTTCGACGTGGATCTGGCGGTCGAAGCGTCCCGCGCGCATAAGGGCCTTGTCAAGGATGTCTGCCCTGTTGGTGGCGGCAAGCACTATCACTCCGCTGTTTGTGCCAAATCCGTCCATCTCCGTAAGGAGCTGGTTTAGAGTGTTTTCCCTTTCGTCATTTGAAGAGAAGCCTACGTTCTTTCCACGGGCCCTTCCCACTGCGTCAATCTCATCTATGAACACAATGCAAGGGGCCTTTTCCTTGGCCTGCTTGAAGAGGTCCCTGACGCGGGAAGCTCCCACGCCCACGAACATCTCCACGAAGTCAGAACCGCTGATGCTGAAGAAAGGCACGTTGGCCTCCCCCGCCACAGCCTTTGCCAGGAGGGTCTTTCCGGGTCCCGGAGGGCCCACAAGGAGCGCACCCTTGGGAATCTTTCCTCCCAGTGCGGTATATTTCTTTGGATTGCGCAGGAAGTCCACTATCTCCATCACCTCTTCCTTGGCGCCGTACATTCCTGCAACGTCCTTGAAGGAGACGTTGACCTGGTTCTTGTCCGCCAGCTTGCCGGTGGATTTGCCTACGTTGAACGGATTGGCCTGTCCGCCGCCACCGCCGCCCAGGCCGCGGTTCATTCCGCGGAACATCCAGCCCCACAGCACAAAGAGGAGCACCAGCGGAAGCAGCCATTCAAGTACGCTGCTCCACACGCGGGCGTCGTTTTCCATAATGATCTTCACCTGGTCGCCCGGATCCATCTGGGCATTGAGTTCTCCGAATTCCTTTTCGGCGTCGAAATGCCCGGATACCAGGAAGGTGAAATGGGGGGATTTGCTTGGTACCTGGCCGTTGGAGAAACGGTCAGCATATTTTGAAAGGCGGTCCGGCTTTACGGTAATGCTGCCCTTATAGTCGTTCCTTACAAAATGGATCTCCTTGATGTCTCCGTCCAGGAACATCTCCTGGACCTCGGCCCATTCCACTTTCTGGGGGTTGGAGCCTCTCTGTCCCAGGAGCATCCATCCTATGCCCAGGAGCAGCAGAAGATACAGCCAGGAGAGGTTTATCCTTACCTTGACTATCTTGCGCTTGGGATCCTGGGGATTCTGTGGATTCCTGTTATTATTGTTGTCTGCCATTATTCTGAAGCTTTTTCTGTCTTGGCCGGGCGCGGCTTGCGATACTTGTATTCTTTTCTGGCGGCGTCCGCCCACAGGTTTTCAAGATTGTAGAAATCCCTGTACTGGGTCTGGAAAATGTGAACCACAATGTTTCCGTAGTCAAGGATGATCCAGAAACTGTTTTCCATTCCCTGCATACGGATGGGCTTGAGGCCCAGTTTCTCTTTGGTTTCTTTGAGGATATTGTCGGCAATGGCGGCTACGTTGGTGGTGGAATCGGCGTTGCATACTACAAAGAAGTCTGTGATGGCCGTTCCTATTGGCCGCAGGTCCAGTGAAACTACGTTCTGGCCCTTCTTGTCGAGGATTGCATCCGCTATTACGCGGAGGTCGTGTGTAATCATATATTGCCAGGAATTATTAAATTTGCATACACAAATATACAAAAAATACACCTATGACAAATAGTTCTGCCATTATATGGATGGACACGGTGGATTCCACCAACAAAGAGGTCCGGAGGCGTCTGGACAGCCTTGACAATATGTCAGTAATATCTGCCACGGAGCAGACCGCAGGCCGTGGCCAGGGTGACCACACGTGGCATTCAAGGCCTGGAGAGAACCTCACTTTCACCCTCCTCCTCAAGTTCTCGCAGATAGGTGTACTGCCCGCCAGGGATGCCGGTCGCATCAATGACTTTGTGACCTCTTCCCTGCTGGCTTATCTGGCTTCCCACGGCATACAGGCCCGCATCAAACTGCCCAATGACATCTATGTGGGAGACAAGAAAATTTGTGGGATGCTCATAGAGAACATACTGGACGGGGCCAATATAGGTATGAGCATAATAGGAATCGGCCTGGATGTAAACCAGACCGATTTCCCTGCAGATCTTCCTAATCCCGTTTCTATGTCCCAGCTTACAGGGCGGAGTTATACTCTTGAAGAGGAACTCGCCCGGCTGCTCGCAGAAATGCAATCACGCTTGCCGGATCTGTTGCCTTGAAGACCGTGCTTCCTGCAACGAAGATATCCACTCCGGCGTCAGCCAGTTCAGGGGCGTTGAGGATGGTTACTCCTCCGTCAATCTGGACGGGAGTGTCAAGGCCCTGGCGGGATATCTCCGCCTTGAGGGCCCTAACCCTTGAGTAGATGTTGGGGTCAATGTTCTGGCCTCCGAATCCTGCCCTGACGGACATTGCAAGCACGTAGTCGCAATCCTTGAGGTAAGGATAGCATTCTTCTACCGGAACGTCGGGATTGAATGCAAGCCCCGCCTGGCATCCCAGGGAACGGATATAGCCAAGCATCTGGGAAGGGTCGTCGCCCTGGTCGCGGATGGCTTCCAGGTGTACGCTGATCATCTGGATTCCAAGCCCTGCAATCCTTTCAATGTATTTCTCCGGATGCACTATCATAAGATGCGCGTCCATAGGGATCTTGGCAATCTTGCTGACAGGCTCCAGAATAGAGAACCCAAAGGATATGTTGGGTACGAAAGAACCGTCCATCACGTCCAGATGGATGATGTCCGCATAGGAATTTAGCATCTCGATCTCCTTGTCAAGATGCAGGAAATCAGCTGCGAGAATTGAAGGGGCTATTCGAATTGGCATACTACGTCCTCCAGTAAAGCAACGAATTTGTCAAGGGAGGCCAGCTCAAGCTTCTCCCCCGGAGCGTGTACCCCGCGAAGGGTGGGCCCGAAAGAAATCATGTCCAGGCCCGGGAACTTTTCCAGGAACAGGCCGCATTCAAGGCCGGCGTGTATGGCCTTGACAAGCGGAGCCGTTCCGAAAAGCTTTTTGTAGGAATCCTTGCAGAGCTGGAGGATGTGGGAATTCACATCCGGCTTCCAGCCCGGATAAGGGAATTTGTGCACCACCTTGGCGCCCGCGCAGGTGAAGAGGGCCTCTATCTTCTGGGCCATCATATCACGCGCGGACATCACGGAGCTGCGCTGGCTGGTTGTGACCACTGCCTTGCCGTTGTCCAGGCGGACGGCGGCAAGGTTGCTTGAGGTCTCAACCAGGCCTGAGATGTCCTGGCTCATAGCCTCCACGCCGTGAGGGCAGGCGGCCAGGGCGGATATGATCCGGCCCGCCGCGCGTGCCTTGACGGCCTGGGCGCTTGAGCCCACGGTCTTTGCGGAAACGCATACACCCGGGTCAGAGACGGCGAATTCTGCCTTCAGGAAGGCGCCGAACACCTTGAAACGGTCGATGGTGGCCTCAGGGTCCTTTACGGCCACAAGGGCGCTGCAGTCTCGCGCTATGGCGTTGGACTTGTTACCTCCCTTGAGGTCAAGGAGTTGAAGGCCGTGCTTCTTTTCCGTATAGAGGAAGCGGGCCATCTGCTGCACTGCGTTTGCCCTCCCCTTGTCGATGTCATCCCCGCTGTGGCCGCCCAGGGCTCCGTCAATCACAAGCTTGACGCAGCCGTAGCCGGGCTTCACGGGTTCCGTGCCATAGGAGAAGGTGGCAATGGTGTTCACGCCGCCGGCGCAGCCTATGAAGAGCTGGCCTTCATCCTCCGAATCCAGGTTTATGAGCGTTTTTCCGCTGAAGAATCCCTGTTTCATTGCTTCCGCGCCGTCCATTCCGGTTTCTTCCGAAATGGTGAAGACGCACTCGAGCCTTCCGCAGGAGATGTCGCTTTCAAGAAGGGCAAGACAGGCGGCGATGCCTATTCCGTCGTCCGCGCCAAGGGTGGTGTCCTTTGCAACCATCCAGCCGTCCTCTATGACATAGGGTATGGGGTCTTTGGAGAAGTCGAACTCAAAGTCCGCCTTTTTCTCGCATACCATATCCTGATGGCACTGGAGGACCAGGGTGGGTATATGCCCCTTGCCCCTTGAGGCCTTACGGATGATGTTCACGTTGCCCGTGGAGTCCTTCTTGCATTTGAGCCCGTGGTCAGCGGCCCACTTTACCAGGTATGCGGTAATTGGACCCTCGTGTCCTGATTCACGGGGTATGGTGGTTATTGTCTTGAAAATATCAAGAACAGATTCTGAAGTCATTAATATATCAGTTATGTGTAGTCTATCTGTCAACAGGGACCAGCATCTTCTGGATGTCGCTGACGTACTGCCTGAAAGTCCTGTCAGTTGACATAAGGTCCGTGACCGTGGTGCAGGCGTGAAGAACCGTAGCGTGGTCCTTGCCTCCTATCTCCGCTCCGATGGTGGAAAGGGAGCAGTTGGGGATGAGGGTGCGGCTGAGGTACATTGCAATCTGACGGGCCTGAACTATCTGGCGCTTGCGGCAGGGGGAGATCATTTGCTCGTGGGTGATATTGAAATATTCGCAGACGGTATCCTGCACTGTATCTATTGAGATGTTGCTCTGTTGTTCGGTCACAAGACTGCCCGTAACCTGCTCTGCAAGGTCCAGGGAGATTTCCCTGTGCGCAAGGGTTGCGTGGGCGATAAGCGAGATGAGTACGCCTTCCAGCTCCCTGAAATTGGACTTGATCTTGGATGCCAGGAACTCCAGCACGTTGTCAGGGATGCTGACGCCCTCGCGCAGGCATCTAGCCCTGAGCATTGAGAGCCTTGTGGAGTAGTCCGGCTGTGTGAGCTGTACGGAAAGTCCCCATTTGAACCGGGAAAGAAGCCTCTGCTCAAAATTCTGGAGGTCCACCGGGGCACGGTCAGACGTGAAGATGAGCTGTTTGCCGTTCTGGTGCAGGTGGTTGAAGATATTGAAGAACGCGTGCTGCGCGCCTGTGCTTGAAAGGTCCTGGATGTCATCTACTATGAGCACGTCTATGCGCATATAGAAGGCCAGGAAGTCTGCAAGCTTGTTATGGACGCTGGTGGCGTTCATATACTGGGTCTTGAACTCGCTGCCGGTAAGGTAGAGAACCACCAGTTCCGGACACTTGCGGGTCACTTCGATACCTATTGCCTGGGCCAGATGGGTTTTGCCCAGACCCGGACCACCGAATATGAACAGAGGGTTGAAAGGGGTTTTCCCCGGTCTGTCCGAGATGCTGATACCGGCGGTGATGCCCATCTTGTTGCACTCCCCCTCTATGAGGTTGCTGAAGTTGAAGACGGGATTGAGACGCGGGTTGATGACCAGCTTCTTGAGTCCCGGGAACACGAAGGGACCGGGATTCTCGGACGGATGGTAGGTGTCAATGGAAACAGCCTTGTTCATTGGGGCGTTCACCTCAGAGGCCGGCAGGACCATAGCCTGGCCGGATGCAACGGGACGGACCTGGTACAACAGCCGGGCGTCAGCGCCGATAACCCTCTTGAGGGTTGACTTGAGAACGTCAAGGAACGCTTCCTCTATATATTCACGGAAGAAATCAGAAGGCACCTCCACAAGGAGGGTGTTGTCTTTGAAATCTACTGGAACGATGGGCTTGAACCAGGTCTCGAACTTCTGAGGATCGATGATGTTTTCGATAACCCTCAGACAGTTGTTCCATACATCTGCGTGTCTGGATATGTTGCCCTGGTTTAGCATTAGTGAATATTAAACTGCTTTCTTATATTGACATAAAAACAGGGATTTTATCGTCCCCGTTTCCAAGTGCAAAAATGGATGAAAAAAATCTAATAAAAAATACTTTTTTCTATTGTATAGAATTTTTTTTCTTCGTAAATAAAAGATACGGAAAGGCAAAAACGTTTGTTTTCCAGCTATCTTAAAATCAAGCAGTTACAAAATGAGGATTAGGATTTATGGCACTGGAACAATGCTTGCAATATGGAATGATTCTAAATTAGACAAACCTCCGTAACCGCTTGTCTGAGTGTATTCTAGAGTCTGTTTGCGGAGCCATCCTTGATGACTACCAGAAAAGAGTCCTTGTATTTCTGTCTGATTATACTGTACATTTTTTTAGCCTCCCCAAGATCGTCGGAAACTCCAATTATATACTTATAAAGATTTCCCGCCTGGATCCTTTTCACCTCGTATCCCAGGAAGTATGGGTCGTTGTCTTTCATAAGACGGGAGGAGGCCAGCACCTGGACCCCGTAAAGCTCCTGTGAAACCTGCTGCTGAGGAGCGGACTGAGGAGTTGCGGGAGGTGTGAAGGTTGGACCGTCCTGCTGTGGCTGGGTCTGTGGCTGAGGTTGAGGTTGTGGTTGAGGCTGGGCCTGTGGCTGTGGAGCTGGCTCTGCCTTTGGGGCTGGCGCCGGAGTTATGGTGACGCTTGCGTCATAGGCGGTCTTGTAATCGATGAATGCCTGGTAAACGTTATCGGCCATCTGGTCGAGGCTCTTGTCGGACCGCAGGAGGGTAAGGTCGGATGAATTGGAGATGAAGCCCAATTCCAGGAGGACGGCGGGCATAGAGGCCTCGCGGAGGACCTGGAAATTTGCCTGCTGCACTCCGTAGCTGTGCTTGAACGGAGCCTTCATTCGGTTGTTTACGGTTTCGGCAAAGCCGAGGGACTGCTCCCTGAAGGCGTTATACAGGAACTGGGACATTATCTGGGCCTCGGGAGAGTTGTCGTTGAGGTCTCCATAGACGGTGGTGTCGTCTTCAAGGTAGATAACGGAATTCTCCCTGGTGACCACATCCATATTGAAGGCGTAGGTGTCTGTATTCTTGTTGGTGGACTGTCCCAGGATATACGCTGCAAATCCGTTTGCAGTGCGGTTTGTGGCAGCGTTTATATGTATTGATATGAACAGATTGGCATTGTTCTTGGTGGCGAATTGGGCGCGGTCCCTCAGGGCGACGAAGACGTCTTTCTCCCTTGTGAGAAGGACCTTCATCTCAGGATACTTCTTCCTGATTTTCTGAGCCAGTTTCTGGGAAATGGCAAGCGTGAGGTCCTTTTCCTGCGTGCGTTTATCCTGGCTTACGCATCCCGGATCCTTGCCTCCGTGGCCCGGATCTATGACAATGGTGTTGAGCCTGAGGTCTGTTGCATTCTGGGCGTGTGCCGCTCCCAAGATGGCCAATGTTGCAAGAAGTAAAACGGCGCGTCTCAAATTCATAAAAATGTATTAATTTTGTATTCGCAAATTTAGGCAAAAAATTGACTTTAAAGTATCTAAAATATATTTTTATCTCCCTGTCCGTGTTCTTTGCGGCATCCTTTTCCGCCTCTGCGCAGGAAATAGTCAGAGAAGAACAGGAAGATATCCTCCCCTCCCAGGACTCCACCCTGCTCGCCGTGCTTGATTCCACGGCCCGCGCGGATTCGCTCGCGCTGCTGGAAAAGAGTTCGCTGAAGGCCCCTGCCTTCACATCGGCCGGAGATTCCATAGTGGAGGTTTTCACAGGAGGACGGAGACTGATATATTATTACGGAGGAGTCACCGTCGAGTATGAAAACGTGTCCATCACTTCCGATTATATGGAATATGATATGGATACCGGCATCGTATATGCCCGGGGAACGCTGGACACCCTGTCCGGAGAATGGAAAGGCCGGCCGCAGATGACCCAGGGTTCTTCCGTATACGATATGGAAGAAGTACATTACAATTTCAATACCCAAAAGGCATATATCACCAATATGGTGACAAATGACAGCGAAGGAGAGATACGCGGAGACCGCATCCAGATGAATCCTGACCGCTCGATCAATATGATGGGAGGCATCTATACGGTCTGCGACCTGGAGGAGCCGCACTATTATATGAAGATGTCGTCGGCCAAGGTGATCACCGATCCAAGCCAGAAAACCGTGTTCGGTCCGGCGTGGATGGTGCTGGGAGGCGTCCCTCTGCCGTTGGTGATTCCTTTCGGCTTCATTCCTCCCAATCCTGAGCGTAGCACCGGCTTGCTGACCCCTACGTTCGGAGAAGAGAAGTCCAGGGGCTTCTATATGAGGGATGCCGGCATTTATCTGGTCCTGGGACAGTACTTTGACCTGTCCCTTACCGGCAGCATCTATACCTTGGGATCCTGGTCCGTTGACGTAAATTCCCGTTACAAGGTCAATTACAAGTTCAACGGAGGCGTGTCTTTCACATACTCCCACGACCAGACCGGAGAGAAGGACAGCCCGGATTTCTTCCAGACAAGCAACTTCAGCGTAAGGTGGACGCACGCCCAGGACGCAAAGGCCCGCCCGGGTACCAACTTCAGCGCGTCCGTGAACTTCTCCAGCCCTTCCAACAGCAAGTACAACTCCCGTTCTGTGGACGAGGCGCTGCAGAACCAGATATCCTCATCCATCTCTTACTCTAAGAACTGGGACGGACGCTTCAACCTGTCCATCAATGCACTGCACAGCCAGAACTCAAGGGACAGTTCATATACGTTCACGCTGCCTAACATTTCATTCTCGATGAGCACCATATACCCTTTCAAGCAGAAGAACAGGGTTGGAAGAGAGCGCATTTACGAGAAGATTTCCATAGGATACAACACCACCCTCCAGAACAAGATCAGTTTCAAGGCGTCCGAGTTTGGGGAGCCCGGCTTCTATGACCGTTTCCAGAACGGAATGACCCACAATTTCACCATCGGCCTGCCTTCGTTCACCTTGTTCAATTACATCAATATCAACCCTTCCGTAAGTTATGGAATGAACTGGTTCTTCAGGGCCCGTTCCTATGTCTATGATCCGGAATCGGACGATTACGACCCCAACAGGGACGCGCCCGTCAGGGTTGACGGGCCGCAGTTCGGGCATTTTGGAATAACGCAGAGGTACTCGGGAAGCATATCGGCAAATACGCGCCTGTACGGAATGTTCAATTTCGGGCGCAACGGAGGGAAGCTGCAGGCCATAAGGCACGTGATCTCCCCTTCCGTCTCGCTGAGCGTGTCGCCGGAGCTGGGCACATACGCCAACGGATGGAGGACGCTGGAGTATGTTGACAAGAACGGAGTTGAAAAATCCTATTCGTACAATATATACGAAGGCCAGATGAATTCGGCGCCGGGTAAGGGCAAGAGCGCCACGATGAACATAAGCATAGGCAACAACATTGAGGCAAAGGTCCGCGACGCGGCCGATACAACCGGAACCGGTACCAAGAAGGTCAAGATAATTGACCAGCTGACTTTCAACACGGGAGTCAACCTGCTTGCGGATTCCCTCAAGATGAATATGATAAGCGCGAGCATGACCACCACTATCTTCCAGAAGCTCACGCTAAACCTGAATGCCTCTATGGACCCGTATGCAGTGGATGAGAACGGAAGGCGCTGCAATACTTTCAATATTGTTAAGGAAGGATGGCTGCATCCGGTACGCGTGAACAGCGCCAACCTGTCGTTCTCCTATGCGTTCCAGGGCAAGGGCACGCTGGGCGGCAATGACGGAACGGAGGGCAACTCTATGGGAAGCGGCAGTACGCTGGCTTACCAGCAGGTGTTCTATCATCCGGTTACGGGAGAATATATCCCGGGAGGATGGCTCTATTATATGAATCCGGACTCTCCCTGGAACTTGAACGCAAGTTTCTCCTTTGGCTATAACAGGGGTTATGCAAAGGAGAACGACCAGCTGGTGACCAAACACAATTTCACCGGTACCGTGTCCCTGAGCGGAAACATCAAGATTACCCCGCGAATGTCAATGACGGCCAACTCCGGATTCGATTTCATTGCCCGGAGGATTACTACCTCAAGCATCAATTTCACATACGACCTGCACTGCTTCAACATTGCGGTTTCCTGGGTTCCTACCGGTCAGTGGCAGTCTTACAGTTTCAGGATATCCGCAAACGCATCGGCCCTGGCAGACATCCTGCGGTATAAAAAGAGCAGCAGTTTCTGGGATAATTAAAAGATTATTCCTATATTTGCGCTCGTCAAAAACACTTGCGTGGCCTTTTTCGGCCTTGTGCAAGAATCCCAAACTTTTTTATGCATACTTTATTCGAACTGGATAAAATGAGCCGTGAACAGCTCGAATCCATCGCTAAGGACCTCAACATCAAGGTCACAAAAAGAACTTCATCAGAAAATTTAGCATTTGAAATATTGGATGTCGAGGCCAGGGCCGAGGCAGCCACGCCGCTTCCCAAGCCAAAGAAGCGCGCGGGCAGGAAGACTGCGGCCAAAGCGGCCGCGCAGGACAACGCTCCTGCAAAGGCCGATGCGGCCCCCGCTTCCGCCCCCACGCCTGAGAAGCCCAAGGAAGCCAAGAAACGCGGCCGTAAGGCGGCCGTAAAGGCGCAGCCGGCACAAGAGTCCATCGAGCCTCAGGAGGCGCCAGCTCCGGCACCAAAGGAGGCAGCTCCGGCGGAGCCCAAGAAGCGCGGACGCAAGCCGGCCCAGAAGGCCGGCAAGCAAGCCGCGCCCCAGGCTCAGGAGCAGCAGCCCGCCGAGGCCGCAAAGCAGCCTGCGCCCGAGCAGAAGCCCCAGAACCCTCCCCAGCAGCAGAATCAGCAGCCAAGGCCTCAGCCCCAGCCGCAAAGGCCTGCTCCCGTCGAGTTCGAAGGCACAGTTGAGGCTACCGGCGTCCTTGAAATCATGCCGGACGGCTACGGATTCCTTCGCTCATCAGACTATAATTACCTCAACTCCCCTGACGACATATACGTGTCCCAGAACCAGATACGCAGCAATGCCCTCAAATCTGGCGACACTGTAACCGGCGAGATCCGCCCCCCTCGCGAGGGAGACAAATACTTCCCCCTGGTGCGCATCAAATACATCAACGGACGCACCCCGGAATACATCCGCGACAGGGTTCCCTTCGACTTCCTCACCCCGCTTTTCCCCGATGAGAAGTTCAACCTCCTTGGCCGCGGCCACAATTCGGACATTTCCTGCCGCGTGGTGGACCTCTTCGCCCCTATAGGCAAGGGTCAGCGAATGATGCTCCTCTCCCCTCCAAAGAGCGGTAAAACCATGCTCCTCAAGTCGCTGGCCAACGCCATCGCCGACAACCACCCCGAGGTTTACGAAATAGTCCTCCTTATTGACGAACGTCCGGAAGAGGTTACCGATATGGAGCGCAGCGTAAAAGCAGAGGTCATCGCCTCCACTTTCGACGAGCCGGCCGAAAGGCACGTAAAAGTTGCCAACATGGTGCTTGAAAAGGCCCGCAGGCTTGTTGAGTGCGGTCACGACGTAGTTATATTCCTCGATTCCATCACAAGGCTCGCACGTGCGTACAACACTGTTCAGCCCGCATCGGGCAAGGTGCTCACCGGAGGAGTCGATGCCAACGCCCTGCAGAAGCCCAAGCGCTTCTTTGGCGCTGCGCGCAACATAGAAGGCGGCGGCTCCCTCACCATCATCGCCACCGCCCTTATCGAAACCGGCTCCAAGATGGAAGAGGTCATCCTTGAGGAATTCCGCGGCACCGGCAACAGCGAAGTCCAGATGGACAGGGCCCTGAGCAACAGGCGCATCTTCCCTGCCGTGAACATCCTCCTTTCCGGCACCCGCCGCGACGACCTGCTCTACCCCAAGGGAACCGCCAACAGGATCTGGATCCTGCGAAAGATCCTTGCCGATATGAATCCTATCGAGGCAATGAACTTCATGCTCAACCTTATGGACGAGTACAAGACCAACGAAGACCTGCTTGACAATATGAGCAAGGTTTCTCCGAGGGATGCAAAGTCTTATGATTATTAGCAGTTTCAATGAAACGATATGCGCCCCGGCTACCTCTTCAGGCACCGGGGCAGTTTCTATAGTCAGGGTCTCCGGCCCCGACGCCCTTGCCATTGCCGACAAGGTGATAACCCTAAAGAAAGGAACCGTTATAGACGCCCCCGGCTACTCCGTTCACTACGGGTGCATCTATGATGGCTCAGAGGAGCTTGACCAGGTGCTTGTCACCGTATTCCGCTCTCCCCTTTCATATACCGGAGAAGACTCTGCAGAGATCTCTTGTCACGCTTCAAGTTACATAGTGCAACGCATTATGTTTCTGCTGATTGAAGCTGGCGCAAGAGCGGCAGAACCAGGAGAGTTTACCAAGCGTGCTTTCGTCAACGGCAAGATGGATCTGGCACAGAGCGAAGCCGTAGCGGACCTGATTGCCTCCGGCAGCAAGGCCGCTCACAGGATAGCCGTCAACCAACTTAGGGGCGGATATTCAGAAGAGCTTCAGAAGATGCGTTCCAAGTTATTGGAAATCACTTCGTTAATGGAACTTGAATTAGACTTTTCCGAAGAGGATGTCCAGTTTGCGGACCGTTCTGAACTCAAGCGTCTGACTGACGATGCCTGCAATCTGATATCTTCCCTGGCAAGAACCTTCCGTCTTGGCAACGCCATAAAGAACGGAGTGCCGGTTGCCATTGCAGGTGCCGTCAATTCCGGCAAGAGCACTTTGCTCAACGCCCTTCTTGGAGAAGACCGCGCCATAGTCTCCGACATTGCCGGCACCACCCGGGACACCGTTGAAGAGACAATGACCATTGGCTCCACCCTCTTCCGCTTCATAGACACCGCCGGAATCCGCGATGCTTCGGAGACCATTGAGAAGCTGGGAATCGAGCGCACTTTCAAGAAGATTTCCCAGGCCGACATAGTCCTTGCAGTACTCGACCTGAGCCTTCCAATCGACCGCATCAAGGCCGATGCGGACACCATCAAAGCATCAGTAGATTTGACCTCCCAAAAACTGATTTTTGTGGGTAACAAAGCCGATATTATGGGGGTTAACAAAAATGTTAACGATATATGCAAAATTGTTTCACACCTTGAAAACCAACAAGTTACCCCTCAATTCATAGAAATCAACGCTTTGACTGGAAAAGGCGTCCCTGGACTCAAAAAAATGCTCGAAAAAACCCAGTCAGACAGGGTTGACGCCTCCTCTTACGTCCTCGTTTCCAACGCCCGCCACTACTCCGAACTCACCGCCGCCCTCCAAGATCTCACTGCGGTCCGCAAGGCCCTTGACACTACCCTCTCAACAGAACTCATAGCCCAGGATCTCCGCTCCGCCCTCTCCCACCTCGGCGCCATCACCGGCGAATTCACCACTGACGAAGTCCTCGCCAACATCTTCCAGCACTTCTGCATCGGGAAATAATCGCTCATAACCAATTGATTATCAATGATTTACTAAGTTCTGCACAATTCGAAAAAGTGCCGGTTTCCGTATTGATTTTCAATTAATATTTAGCGAATTACAATAAATCTCTCGAAGATATTTCGAGAATGTCCAATTTCTTGCAAGTTTTTCTACCACATTTCTACCACGGGGTACTTTTACGTCATATTAACAATCTTGTAACACGTTGATATACATTGTTTTGACGTACTTCTAAGTTTTGTGGTTGCATTTCTTTTGCAGAATGTGCAAAAGAAGTAACTCAAGGGATTCTAAAGGGCATTTTCAAAGAGCGTATTCACGGTTACACAGTGTTATATCCAACATTCCGTTCCATATTTGGTTGAATTTAAACCAAATAATATGAATTATGTGCTGAAAAGATACTGACCCCTCCGTCATTCCCGGCCGACAGCCCCGTCATGCCCGACCTGATCGGGCATCTCTCCCGCCGCATCGTTTCCTCGCTTCCATCAATTCCTGCAATTAATGGAAGTAATTTATGTGAGTTTACCGATGGCAGAATATATTACACGATTTCCCCTATAAATATACTCATCAAACAAAGCCATAATCTCATTGAGGGATTCCTCATCTTCATCCTCTTTCAGCTTGCCATAGATCTTTAATAGCACTTTTACTACTTCCTCATCTGCAATCCATTGATCTTCAATGCTCGCATAATCCTGATCTTGCACAAACTTATAACACTCCACGGGATAGGATGCTATGCATTTTGTTACATATTCAAGTTGCGAATGAATATTACGGTGTTTTTGGCTCTTCCAGGACTTGGCTAATTCTATATAGAAGGAGAAGGCTTCGATAGGGAGTTCATCACAATATAAACAATAGGAATCTACAACTTCTTCTCTTCCGTCTGTTACAAACCTTTCGAGATATGCTCGCGAATACGGTATGTAGTCAGGATCAGCGAACATTTTCATTGACACTTTGACCATTGTAGCAATTACATGTTCGTCATTATGCGAGAGAATCCGCTCCAGCAACTCGCCGCACTTGTCTCTTTGATTGTCCACACATAACCCATAGAAACAAATCTGCGATAGGATAACATGGCTCTTAGGATCCTTCTCAATCCTTTCGATATAATCGCATACCACTTCTGGCTTGTGATAAAAGCACCATTGGACCGCATCCAATCGTAGCACAAGTGCTTCTGGCCCAAGATATGACAGGCACTCTTTCAAGAGAGGGAAATACATGGACACATCAAAATGATCTTTCACATATAGGTAGTGTACGGGCAATGTTCTCAAGCATTGATTAAGAGAAGGGATTGCGTTTGTTATAATCTCATATGCTTGCTTTCTTCTTTTAGGTATCGACGCCAGTTGGATCAAAAGCTCTAATGCTCTCCCCTGCTCTGAGTTAATGGCACGGGTAAGCATATTATTAACGATATCCTCGAGTTTTGATTCAGTTTTATTGTCGCTATAGGCAGTCAGTCGTTCGTCTGGCGGTAAAGCCATAACATCTACAACCACCGGCAAAATCATGTCGATGTATTTGTTATCCGTTTTAAAGTAATGACCGGCTATTTGCCCGAAAGAGAAAGAATTTGCAGAAGCATATTCGGTACAGATAAATCTGCTTGCCAGTGGCCACATTTCGCCAATGTCCACCCCTCCATCAAGCAGCCCTTCAATTCCAGATATTAAGTAATCCGAATTAATATCTTTCATCTGTGAGATTTCAAACACGAAGTCCTTGAACTTGACAGGAACTGCTGCAACACACTTCTTAAATGCGTCGGCATGGGCTCGTAAGTCTATCGGCTTCCTGTTGAAATGCCAGGCTTTTGTCTCGTTAAGTTTCACAAACGAACTGAGCCAAACAGCCGTAGAGAAAGTTGCGTATGTAGCATCGTCAGTGAGCCCTCCACAATAAACCGCTGACATTATTCCGTGACGGTCTCTTTCAACGATAAACTTCCTTCCGAATCGCCGTTGCAGTTCTCCAGCACATTTCTTCATCTCAGGAAGCAATCCATTATCGGGCAATGTGTTGCATATCAACTCCCATTTTTCATGCCATAGATGAGGAAATGGCATCTTGCTGTACTTTTTCTCCTTATTCGCCAAGAAATCTGATGAGGAGACATAAGAAAGGACTCTCCTCTGGTATTCTTCTGCATTCATGTTATCAAGCGTCAGATACCAGGATTTCAGCATCTTCAAGAAATAATACTCAACTGATCCCTGCAGATACTTCTCAATCGTTGATGAATTGGCCACAAGCGATTCCAATATATGGCTATGCAATTCCGGGTGTTCAGCCATCGCTGAAAACGCCATCGCCAAAGAAGTCTCATTATTCAGCGATAATAATTCGTCCACCATAGGGGTTATTACCGCCAGATTTGATGAGAATCTTAAAAGTAGCTGCTCATAGATGTCAAGAAGCTTATCCAAATACTCATCAGAAGAAAAGCCATTAAAGTGCTTGGTAATTGTGAAGCCATTGTAACCCTCAACAGCATTCTTCCTAATGAACTGAACAAAACAAGAATGCAAAATGGGAAGGAACTGACCTGGGTGGGTATTGGAAAGATTCTTTGAAAGCACATCGACCAACTCATAGCCATCGTGATTGTGAGAGTGGTTATCGGATTCCAGGAATTGTTGGAGCAGTTTACCTGTCTCTTCAAGTCCAAACACTTCGTTGCTTAGCATCGCATCTTGAATCCAATTGACAGCAAATACATTTCCGGGACTGCAGACACTACGAAATGCGTCAATCACCTTATTGTTACGATAGTCATTATGTCCTCGCAATACGAAGGAGCGTGCATATAATTTTGTCTCTTCATCCTTGATCGAATCAATCAGCGAGTACACCTCGTCAGGATGGCTGAATGAATAACGGGAAAGCACGCTCAGCATGGGTATGAGAAGAATGCTGTTCTTATCAGAATCGGGCAGATAAGCTTTAAGCATTAACGAAGCAGTACTAAACCAAGTTTCGCCTTGTACACCCCGGAAATAATAACTAAGGAGTCTTTCATCTTTCTGACAGACCGTCTTTACAATCCTTTTTTCTACGGGTCTAGGATCGTTTGCTGTTGCAAAGATTGAGATGGCTAGCAGTTTAATGTGAAGACGAATCTTCTTAGAAGTAAGTAGTTGCTGAATCTCTGAGGCGTATCCTACATCGTTATGTCCCCGGACATATTCTAAAACAGCCTTTACTGTGGACCTTATCTCAAGGCCCTGAAATTCATTCTCGAGATCGGATATGTATGACTTATTCTGGGAAAGATAAGATTTGGCAAGCGCATAGTCAAAGAACGTCTGGTGAAAGAAGGAAACGGCGTTTCCGTCAGGTAGCACAATACCATTGCTTGCCAAATAAGTATAAGCAGCACGCAGATTGGATATCGGCTGCCAGATCGGTTTCAGAGTCCCAGACTTCTTGATACATTCTGCAATGCCGTATAAAACCTTTTCTGCATCGTTATAAACAATTTGAGCAGGAAGACCATCCAAAACAGAATCCCACAGTGCATCATACAGTTCAATTGGACTGTTGAAATTCAATCTTCGTTTGTTTCTCTGAAATAGATAACAGAATGAGTTGAGGTATTGAACATTTCTTAGGATGGAAAACGTAGTGGGACTTATTTTACCCACAAGCCCTTGCTCCAGTTTCTCCAGAGCATCCTTCACTTCACTCTCAGACAACAGGCCTAATTCGACGATTTCAGATTTGTCCTTTAAGCCATTTAGGACCGCATCATACTCCAAATCATACTTCCTGCACGAAACAACAGCCCGAACATTTGGCCAATCTTCTATGGATGACAATACGCTTATTAACGTATTTAATCGGTTCCTATCAGTGGAAAGGCTCTGGGATAATGCGTCAATTTGGTCTATAATGAAGACTGTCGGTTGCTGGTTAGATGCATAATAAGCAAGGGTATCGTAAATAGTCTCCAGTGAAACGGGATTGCTGGCATCATCTAAGGTGTCAGCTTTCAGGCAGAGACACCGTACACCATCATCTTCAAGATGGCCAATTAAGTCTTTGATAACAACAGATTTGCCCATCCCGGCGTCGCCGACTAGAAGACACAGATTCTTTTTCCCGGATGGTAGACCTTTTATAACCCAATTGTACAATAGGCCGGTCTCCGGCCTTCGTATATGGGAATTACTCAAGCCGTGCAGTTCAAAAGGAATCCGGTTGAAGGCTACTCTTTGAGTTGACGCAAATGCTTCTGCCAATTGCTTCTCGTCCTTTATAGCCTCCATGCGCTCTTTATACAGCCTTTTCCAAGTTGCAACTGTAGTGTCGACATTATCTTTGGTACAAGACTCTTCTGGCTTGAAGTGGTACCGTGCTGTCTCTTGTATAGTTTCGGAAAGACTCTTGAACTCTTCTATTGCTTTGCCGTCTATATATCTCCAATAGAAGACTTCACTTTCGGGATAACAAGCAATAAAAACAATGACTTCGCCCTTATGTCGCTCCGAATATGCATAAATTGATTTAGGGATATCATAATACGCTTCGCCGTTAACTGGTGCATACGTAAGATGTTTTACTTGAACAAAGATGCGTTCATTTGCGGTACCATCCTTACAGAGAAAGTCAAGATATCCGTCGATATTCGGCAGCGTACCTCCCTCGTGAAGCTGGCTGCAATCAACATCATCATCAGGAAGAAGAGTCTTGATGAAGCGGATCGACCTTTGATCAAGTTTACTTGATTCAGTCGCGTTTTTATTTGGAACAAATTCGCCCATAATCTTGTGCCTGACTAACTATAATTGTTTATTTGTATATTAACACTCGTTCGGAACGCTTCTTCCGCCCATTCTTCTCGACGAATTAGGCGATTGTTTACTTGAAAAGGATTATTCCTCGAATCCATTCATCAATTGTTTATGCCATCTCATCATGTCGCTTCTTTTGTTGAATGGATTGCTCCGAAGATAATCATCAAAATCGGCCAATTCGGAAAATAAGTATTGTCCTGTTTTATGATTCTTTTTTGCATTCTCAGCCACAAATGAATCAATTACATTCGTAAGTCCTCTCGTTTTCAAGAGTTTATCTTGCAGGAACAGTGTATAGATTGAAGTAACCATAATAGGCATGCAGGTTATATCAGTTATAGAAAGCACTTTCTCTTTTTTTACCTCTTCATAAAACCAGCGGTTTACCATAGACAGAATTCCCTTTTGGACTAATTTAATATCCTCAAAGACCAGAAGAGGGTAATAGATGACATCGTCAGGAATATTCTTATCCCACTCAAAAGAATCATCCTCTATAGCATCAATATGCCTGATCAACTGCCCAACGCCAATAGGTTCCGGATCTCCTTTGTGCTTTTTCCTGGTTGGGTCAAGATTACGTGTCTTTCGAACAATCTTCTCATGTAATTCATCAAGAAGACGACCGTAATCTCCATCATCTCTACATTCACCATTCATTTTAACGGCTTTACACTCCACAATTATTAACTCCCCTTTTTTCGTGCGAGCATAAAAGTCTGGCTCTTTGGGCTTTTCTTGTGTATCGCGATCACCTTTTACCGGAAAAGTATAGCATTTTGAGGGTAAGCAATTATAGAAAGTGTTGCGGAAAAGGACCTTCTCGATAAAACCTTTATTGTAATCAAAGGAACCAATACTACTCTTTTTCCCGTTAATCAAAGGGCTTAAGTCAAAGTAAAGGCTATTGAATAATCGTTCACAGATCAGCTGATTGTTGATTACAACATAACCGGAGCCATCCTTTAATTTTACGAGAGGGTTAGAACGAAATCTTCGATAATCTATGTTCAATTCGCTCTTAGAAGCAACATCATCGTTGTAGGGTATATATTCATCCTCGTCGATATACAGATGTTCAAAAAGAGATAATGAAAGGAACTGTTTATTGTGCTCTATCCACTCTTTTGAAATAATAGGGACACCGTTGTTTTGCTTTTTTATATATGAATCTGTTTGATTCGCAATGATAAAAAGTGTAGTGTAATACTGATGCCAACTAACTATGCCCCATTTGTTGAATAATACTTCTGTCGCCTTATTGAGCACTTCATTCAAAGGTATAAAGCTGATCAATTGGAAGAAATAAAACAGTTGTGGCAGAAGAACCGTCTGTAATTCATAGTTATTGCTGTCATTCGTCAAGAAACCATTGAGAAAAATGAGTTCATCAAGTTTGTACATGTCTTTTTCATGTGAGAAAAATACCATCTTCTCGTTTATGGAGAGAATTACTTTGAAAAGAAGTAATTCCGCGTCCGATTCCTCAACATCGTTGATGAATTCTTCGACAGGTATTGCGAATATCTGCCGCCATAACTCAAGACCTGTTCTATAGGTCGTGACTTCTACAAGTTGACCTTGTTTTAAGCCTATTCTATTATAATACGACTGAAATAGTTTGTTTAAGTACGGTATGTGCTTTTTGCTACTATCTGAAAACAATGTGTTTTGTTTGTTAGGGAAACTCATGTTTCCATAATGGAGACTTAGGATAGCTGCCATTCGAACAAGAGTGTTACGGTTGAAGTGCTTTAATGTGGCTCTGATATCAATAGGAGCATCACCCACAAAAAAATCACTGTACTCAATAATTCTTCTAACTTCAAGTTCAGTTTGTTTCATTCTCAATTATGTAAACACTGCGTCTCCTATCCTACATGGAGTTTTTATCGAAACATCATCTACATTTGAATCATGTTAAATGCAACTAATTGATTGTGCGTAAGTTGCGCGGATATCATCAGGGAGTATGACACGGAACAACTCGCACAATCGTACATCATACTTTTCTTTCGTCTCTTTTCCACATCTGATTGAACCTTTTGGTATAACTTGAAGCAAACTTGTAATCTTCAAAGTGAAACGCTGCATCTTCATCATTCTTATGCTCAGCATTTAGTGTCCAGTTATACGATCCACAGATAGTATGTACATTATCGATAACACAAAACTTATCGTGAAGGACACCGCCTCTTTCCCCTCTATACTCTTTGTGGTTCAGGCTGGACAGATCAACTCCCTTTGAATGGTTAACGCCATCCTTGTAGATAATAACGCGAACCTCTACACCGTCTTTACTCTTTTCAAGCAGCTTATCTCTCAACTGTGGATTTGTAAACCAAGCAACACACACATCAATAGTCGCTTCCGCCTTGTTTAAAGCATCAAGAATCTTTTGTTCTATCCCCTCAAAAAAGGCCTCATTCTTTGGATGCATCTCTCCTTTGGTAACTCCAGAGAAGAAACTATGTAAGGATTTCTTCACCTCTTCCTCACAGGACCGGGCACCCACCATTTGCTTGGGATAAACGGTCAAAGAGTTGCCGGGATGTGCACAGCTTGAGCTAACCGTAATATTCACATTCTTAATGCAATTCAATGCTTCAACCACAGTTTTTGCCTGTTCTGCGATAGTATCATCAAGGAAGAAAACCTTGATGTATGGTTTTCCAAACGTTTCTCTTATTTCTGTGCTAAAAGCATATCTATCAGGCATATCTGAACCTATTATTATAGTCCCGGTATTGTTTCCCACGTAAACGGACTTGTTACCATTTTGGTTGATAATTCGCTGTTCCTTCATATCTTTGGTTATGGGAAAAACAGCGTTCCCTTCCATCATGTTCACAATTGCTTCCCTCCTTTTTTGTAAGAACTCCTCATAATCAACTTCAGCATCATACGCATATTCATATAGTACAGTATAGGCTTTTAGTGCCTCCGACTTCTCCCATAATGCCTTTACCAGCACCGCGTGTTCCTCTATGAAATTCAACTCCTTCTGCTCCAGCGTTAGACTTTTGTACTTTAGCCCATTATGGCATTGTAAGTACATAGTCAAATACTTGTTGTAGTAACCACGAATTAGTTCTCCATTATCCTTAAGAGATACGTAATCCTTTTGGCCAAAATCATAATTGAGGTTTGCAAGGAAGACAGCAGCAAACCCCCAAGCTATCTTCGGACACCACTTATCTCGTTCTTTCTCTGGCCTGCTGGCAAACCATCCATCAGTAGCAGGGGACAATGCACATCCACAAGGGATATGACTATTCCCACGTTTTTTGGTCAATCGAATGTACGGATAAACAGCATTAGTGATTAAAGCGAATTGGTCATAATCCGACTCTTTCGCATCTTCTTCTAATACCGGTAACACATATCCACACAAAGAATACTCTTCGGTTGGCCATCCATTGTCTTGATAGAACTCCTTCTCATTATGTAGTTCTTCAGCCATAATCTCAATTGATGATAATGGTACCTTTATTCTCTTCCACATACACCGATTTTTCACCATTTTGGTTAGTGGTTCTAAAACCAGTCGGCCTTGTGGCAACTGCCGCTACATGCGTTTTGTCGGAGCTTGCTATCCCTGCCGACTCTAGGGGTTCCTTCGGTTCCTCTTTTGTCTTAATCAGAGGAATCCTTTCACTATCTTGGAAATAGACATGAGCGATTTCTAGAATGTTCCTCTCGCATATGTCAAGATAGAATCGCATTGAGGCAACATCGACAGCGGGAGTCCGGCCACATTTGTTGAGAACCTTACCTTGATTGGCAAAGTAAGTCTCGAATATGTCTGTCAGCAGTGAGACAATCCAATTGATGATAGCCGCATCGATATCGGTAGCAACAATAGAATTCGTTTGCAAACGGGTGATATAATCCTGGAAGTATGAGTGAATAAGTGCCGTCATTGGCTCATCACATTGCCGGAAGACATCTTCGTTTGACAGTACTGGATTGTCAGAGGTCATCTGGCGGCAGAAAGTCATACACTGCTCAACGAGAACTTCGAAGAAGAGCTTTTTGTTGTCCTCGACATTGACAATGGCGCGTTGTCGAAATTCGAGCCCGAACTTACCAGTGTACTTTGCCTTCAGTTCATCATACTCCCCTATCCACATATTATACGGAATGTGATTCGCCATGGAATCCGGCATTTCAGGAAGAATGCTTTCTATCCTATTATGGAAGTATCGGAAGAGAAGCGAATACACATTTAGTTTTACCGGCCATGTATCCTTTGATTGACATTTCTGAAAATCTTTCTTGGCTGCAATGTCGGATGCAAGGTAAAGGGTTGGTATAGCTTGGTGTTGCTCCTCTATAATCTCTCTGGTCTTCAAGAGCCAGTCGAACATCAACCGGATGCCAGAGCGCGGGTCGTTTCGGTAGGATTGCTTAATCTGAGCAGCATAGCTCTCCATCAACGCATAAATGAAGTGAGGATACTCTTC
>JAGCYZ010000004.1 GCA_017960545.1 Bacteroidales bacterium | reverse complement strand
ATCATTTCCGCAGGCCTCAGCGCCGCGGGAAGGGTGCTGATGCCCTGGAGCATCCCCCCGCAGGGGAACCTGCCGGGGATGTTCAGTTCCCAGCTCTACAGCGGCGGCGCCTTCTGGGAAGGCACGTCCGTGACGCCGGGAATAGGCACTGCGCGCCCGTATGAATACATAGGCGCGCCGTGGCTCACCCCGCGCCAGGACATCCCTCAGGCGGAGGGCGCAGTGCTGCGCAGCTGCACCTTCAGCCCCGCCTTCGGGAAATACGCCGGGGAGAAATGCTTCGGCTGGCAGATAATCCTGGTTCCGGGAGAAGAATACCATTCCATACTGCATACGCTGCAGATGATGGATTTCTTCCGCCAGCATTATTCAATGTTCACAATTGGGGAAGAATCCCTCGCGCGGATAGCAGATCCCGTGATAGAGGCTTTCCTCAAGGGAGAGATAACTTTTGACATTGTGCGTGAGCACATTAAGCTCGAGGAACAGAAGTGGATACGCAAAGCCAAAAGATATGTTTTATATGACGATTCTCCTTGCAGAATCAAATAAATTTACTACCTTTGCGCCCACGATTCAAAAACACTAGTGAAATGAAACAAGGAATCCATCCCGAAACCTACCGTCTTGTAGCTTTCAAGGATATGTCAAACGAAGATGTATTCATCACCCGCTCCTGCGCCAACACAAAGGAGAAGATCACCATTGACGGTGTTGAGTACCCTCTCGTAAAGGTGGAGATTTCCAATACCTCCCATCCTTTCTATACTGGCAAGGTTAAGATTGTCGATACCGCCGGTCGTGTTGATAAATTCTACCAGAGATACAAGTCAAGGCAGAAATAAGCATTTGTGCCTTAATAGGATATTAAAGGTCTGGAACAAGGTTTCAGACCTTTTTTTTGTATATTTGCCAGAACAAGACCAAAACCATGAAAACCAGTACCAAAGTCATAACCATCATCAGCGTGATCGCAGCTGTCGCGCTTGCCATTTTTATCTTCTTCAAGTTCTTCTTTGTACTTGGAGAAGGCGTAAAGGCCGGAGAACTCAACCAGGTAGTTTACAAAGGATGGATTTGGAAGACCTATGAGGGCCGCCTCATCCAGGCGGGATTCAAGGGCGCAAAGGGCGGCGGTTCAATCCAGTCCAACGAGTTCAATTTCTCAGTAGTTGACAAGGCCGTAGCAGATTCCCTTATGCGCTGCGGAGGCAAGGTAGTTGAGCTCAAATACAAGGAGTACAACGGAATGTTGCCCTGGAGGGGTATGCAAAAATACATAGTTACCGAAATCCTGTCCGTACGCCAGGGTGACAACTCTACCATAATCCCAATAGTAGGAGAAGAATAGTATGAAAAAAGTTCTGCTTCTTTGCTGCGCATTTCTGCCCATGCTGCTGAATGCGCAGTCGTTCAATGTGTTAGATACCCATCCCGCCCACAATACGGGCAAAATGATAAGCCAGGAAGCCGCCAACAGCTATGGCGTGAGCCTTGCGCCGGAGCGCTTCCGGGGAGACATCCCTGAGATGAAGAAGCCCGCCGTTCCAAAGTACAAGGCGGAGGCCAGGCACCAGAGCCTCTTCTATTCCGGAGAGGACGGCATAGAGCACATAGTGGCCATCAGCGAGAATGACCAGATCACCTACGGAGAAAGCGTCAGCCGTAACGAGTTTGGCATAAACGGAGGCATCTTCTGGTCACCCAACCAAAAGAAGCTTGCCTTCTACCGCAAGGACGAGAGCCGCGTCACTGACTTCCCTCTCCTGGACATAAACACCCGTACCGGTGAACTGCGGAAGATCAAGTATCCTATGAACGGAATGGATTCCGAGCTCATATCCCTCGGTATCCTGGACCTGGCCACAAACCGCATCGTATATGCCCAGGTCACAGATTTCACTGAGGAAAGGTACCTCACCAACATAAGCTGGAGCCCGGACGACAGATACGTTTTCATACAGGTCCTGGACAGGAGCCAGCACCATATGAAACTGAATATGTACGACGCCTCCGACGGCTCTTTCGTGAGGACTATCCTGACCGAAGACAACGACCAGTGGGTGGAGCCGCTTGACCCCCTCTATTTCATAAAAGGCAACTACCAGTTCATATACCGCACCGACAACCGCGACGGCTACAGGAACCTGTATCTGTGCGATACGCTGGGAACGGTCACAAGGATCACTCCGGTTGACGCGGACGTGGAATACGTGGCCAACGACGGCCGCTACCTGTACTACACGTCGGCGGAGATCTCACCCATTGAGAACCACCTTTTCCGCGTGGACATCAAGGGCAGGAACGCCAAGCCGCAGAGGCTCACGCCAGAGCGCGGATGGCACAACATATCAATGAGTTCGGACTGCAAGTACTTCGTGGACAACTACTCCAGTTTCAACGTCCCCGCAGTGAGCGACCTGCGCTCCGCGGACGGAAAGCTTGTACGCAACCTGAGCACTGCCCAGGACCCTCTTTCCGAGTACCGTACCGGAAAGGTGGAACTTGGAACCATAAAGAGCGCAGACGGCAAGTTCGACAACTATTACCGCCTTTTCTACCCGGTTGACTTTGACCCTTCCAAGAAATACCCGGTTATCCTGTATGTTTACGGAGGCCCTCATTCCCAGATGGTTACGGACAGCTGGCTGGGCAGCATACGGATGTGGGAAATGTATATGGCCCAGCGCGGATACATTGTTTACGTGCAGGACAACAGAGGCACTTCCAACCGCGGGGCGGAGTTTGAGAAAGCCATCAACAGGCAGTGCGGCCAGGCGGAGATGGCGGACCAGATGGTGGGCGTAAACTACCTCAAGACACTCCCCTACGTAGATTCTTCACGCATTGGCGTACACGGCTGGAGCTATGGCGGATTTATGACCATATCCCTGGTCACCAACTACCCTGACACCTTCAAGGTGGGTGTAGCGGGCGGTCCGGTAATAGACTGGCAATGGTACGAGATTATGTATGGAGAGAGGTATATGGACAATCCCGCGAGCAATCCGGAAGGGTTCAAGAAGACTTCCCTTATAGAGAAGGCCACAAACCTCAAGTCCAAGCTCCTCATCTGCCAGGGCGCCATAGACAACACCGTGGTCTGGGAGCACAGCCTCAGCTTCCTCCAGAAGTGCATATCAAACAATATCCCCGTGGATTACTTCCCATATCCTGCGGCGGAGCACAATATGAGGGGCATCGAGAGGGTGCACCTGTATCAGAAGATATCGGATTATTTCGACCTCTTCCTCTAAAGAAGTTTCTCGCGCAGACGCGCGATCATATCGTGAGTCATTGACTCCAGGTTATAGGACGGTGTCCAGCCCCATTCCTTGCGGGCGCAGACATCGTCCATTTTATTGGGCCAGGAGTCCGCTATTGCCTGGCGGACAGGGTCAACCTCGTAGCGCATCTTGAAATCCGGGATTTCTGCGCAAATTGCCTTGTAGAGGCCCTCAGGGTCAAAGCTCATCGATGCAATGTTGAAAGAATTGCGGTGATGCAGATACCTTGGACGCGCTTCCATAAGGTTGATGGCCGCTTTGAGGGCGTCCGGCATATACATCATATCCATATAGGTTCCGTAGGCTATGGGACACACGAATTCCTCCCCTCTCACCGCGGCGTAATACATCTCCACGGCGTAGTCCGTGGTGCCTCCGCCCGGAAGGGTCTTATATGAAATGAGGCCGGGGAAACGTACGGAACGCGTATCCACGCCATACTTCTCAAAATAGTAGTCGCTGAGCAGCTCGGTTGCCACCTTGGTGACGCCGTACATCGATGTAGGCCTCTGTATGGTGTCCTGGGGGGTGTTGTCCCGCGGGGTGTCCGGTCCAAAGGAGCCTATTGAAGAAGGCGTGAATACCGCACAATGCTTTTCACGGGCTATTTCCAGGATGTTCAGGAGTCCGTTCATCTGGATGTCCCACGCCTTGAGAGGATAGCGCTCCGCGGTGGCGGACAGGAGGGCGGCCAGGTTATATATAGTGTCTATGTCGTATTTGTCAACTATTTCCGCAATCTGATGTGCAATGCAGACATTAGCATATTCCGCAGGGCCGCTTTCCAGCAGATCCCCCTTGGGCTCCGCGCCGGGAATGTATCCGGCCACCACAGTGCCGTTGGAATACTCCTTGCGGAGTTTCATAGTAAGTTCAGAACCGATCTGGCCCGTAGAGCCAATAACTAAGATATTTTTCATTTTTGCTATATAATCAAAAGCAAAAATAACTATATTTGGAAAAATATGTAAGGAATATGTACGGAAAATACCAAAAATTTTTACAGGACGAGCTCCAGGCTATAGAAAACGCAGGCCTCTACAAGCGCGAGCGCAACATCTGCTCCGCCCAGGGAGCTGAAATCACCCTTGAAGACGGCTCAAAGGCCCTTAACTTCTGCGCCAACAACTACCTTGGCCTCGCGGACTCCCCCCGCCTGATCCAGGCCGCCAAGGAGGCTATGGACAATCGCGGCTACGGTATGTCTTCCGTACGTTTCATATGCGGTACCCAGGACTTGCACAAGCAGCTTGAGAAAGCAGTCTCAGACTATTTCCATACTGAAGACACAATCCTCTATGCCGCCTGCTTCGATGCCAACGGAGGCGTTTTCGAGCCGCTTTTCACCGCCCAGGACGCTATCATCTCGGATTCCCTGAACCACGCGTCCATAATTGACGGCGTGCGCCTGTGCAAGGCTGTCCGCTACCGCTACGCCAACGCGGACATGGCCGACCTTGAGCGCTGCCTCAAGGAGGCCCAGGCCCAGCGTTTCAGGATCATAGTCACGGACGGAGTCTTCTCAATGGACGGCAACGTCGCCCCTATGGACAAGATCTGCGACCTGGCAGAAAAGTACGACGCCCTTGTGATGGTTGACGAAAGCCACTCCGCCGGAGTGGTGGGTGCAACCGGCCACGGAGTTGCGGAGCACTTCAACTGCTACGGACGCATAGACATCCATACCGGAACCCTTGGAAAGGCTTTCGGAGGCGCTGTGGGAGGATTCACTACCGGACGCAAGGAAATCATTGATATGCTCCGCCAGCGCAGCCGTCCTTACCTGTTCTCCAACTCCCTGCCTCCTATGATCGTGGCCGGAGGGCTGGAGCTCTTCAGGATGATGGAGGAAAGCGACGGGCTTCACGCCAGGCTGCAGCAGAACGTGGACTATTTCCGCGACAGGATGATAGCCGCCGGATTTGACATAAAGCCAACCCAGTCCGCCATTTGCGCAGTAATGCTCTACGATGCCCCGCTGAGCCAGAAATTCGCCGCCGCAATGGCAAAGGAAGGCATATTCGTAACCGGATTCTATTACCCCGTAGTTCCCCAGGGACAGGCCAGGATCCGCGTCCAGCTGTCCGCCGCCCATAAAAAAGAACACCTCGACAAGGCTGTCGAGGCGTTCATAAAAGTTGGCAAGGAGCTTAAAGTGCTCTGAACTTCTCCACGCTGATACGCTTAGGAGTAATCTTGATGATGCCCTTTACGGCGTCCAGGACTTTATTGTCCTCAACCTGCTCTATGACGCGGTTGAACTGTTTCTCGTCAGAGAGCACGTTCTTTGCGTTTTCCTTCACGATCTCGTCAGGGACACCGCCCATTCCGTACATCGCGTACTGATACCTTACGTAGGACTCTGCCGCCTCCTGGATGTCCTTCTGCTCTATCTTGAGGCCCAGGGAATCCATAAGGTGACCGCGGACCAGCTGCCAGCGGTAGTCCTGCAGGAATGCGGGGAACTCCTTCTCAATGGTCTCCTCGTCAACCTTGTCCTTGTTCATAAGGGTCAGCCACCTCTTGAGGAACTCCTCGGGAAGGGTAAGACCGGCCTTCTGTACCAGGTAATCACGGATGTCCTTTGAAAGGCGGTATGCGGACTCCTGCTTGTAATTGTTCTTGAGGTAGTTTACAACCTCTTCCTCGAGCTCTTCGTCGGTCTTGTCCTTCTTGCTCTCGTCATACTTGCGGAGGTTGTCCTTCATCTCTTTCTTGGCCTTCTCGGTGACGGTTATGTTGTACTCGTTCACCTCGTCGTCCTTTGTAACCTCAACCTTCACCTCTGGGTTGAGCGCCATGTCAAATACGAACTCGAAGTCCTTTCCATCCTCCCAGTCAACCTCTTTTTGGTTCTTGCCGGTGATAGGCTCACCGATGATGTTCAGCGAGTTCTCGCGGATGAACTTGTCAAGCTGCTCGGAAATAATCTCGTTAACGGCATCTACGAGGGCGTTAGGGCCGTAAACTCTCTCTACGAGGGACATAGGGACCATACCCTTGCGGAAGCCCTTGAATTCGGCCGTTTTGCGGCGTTCGTTCAGTTTCTTCTTCTTGATGGGAGCGTAGTCTTCTGCGGCTACGTTCAGTACGAGTTCTAAGTTAAGGTCGTCAATCTGGTTTTTTGTAACGTTCATAATATATCGTGTATTTATTTTTTCCTCTTGGGATAGACTACTCTCTCGTGGTACATCTGTGCCAGGTAGGTCTTAAGTTCCTTCTTGATTATGTTTATCTCCTTGATGGAGACATTGGCCTCCTCCAGCTGTCCCTGGCTCTGCTTGGAAGCGTAAATGTTCTCGACCAGTTCCGAATATGCCTCGGGAGTATTCTCCTTGAGGGTCCTGGACGCGGCCTCGACGGAATCACAAAGCATAAGGATCACCTGCTCCTTGGTCTTTGGCTTTTCTCCGTGATAGGAGAACGGCTCCACATTGTCAGGGTCTCCCCCTTCTTCGATGTACTTGTTATAGAAGAAAGATGTTACGGTGGTGCCGTGATGCGTATTGATGAACTTCTTGATGATCTGGGGCAGGCGGTACTGCTCCGCAAGGTCAAGGCCGTCATCTACGTGCTTGATGATGTCCGTGGCGCTTTGCAGCGGGGTGAGGCCGGAATGGTATTTCTGGGCCGACTCGCTGGGAAGGATGGTCTCGTTCTCTATGAAACAAAGCGGATTAAGCAGCTTGCCGATGTCGTGATACAGGGCGCCGGCCCTGACAAGGGCCACATTGGCGCCGATTGACCTGGCGGCGTTGTCCGCCATATTCATCACGTGCAGGCAATGCTGGAAGGTGCCGGGAGCCTTGCTCTCAAGCAGACGGAGCAGCTTGTTGTCCGTATCGGCCAGTTCCTCGAGCCTGGACTGTGACACAAGGTTGAAGACGCGCTCGAAAAGATACGTAAGCGGATAACCCGCCACCGAAAGCGCGGACCCTATGAACAGCAGGCCGATGACCCTTAGCGCCTGTCCGCTCACGGCCTCCGTAAGCCTGAAGCCCATATACGTGATAGCCAGAACCGCAAAACATATGAATGCGAGGATGAACATCTTCCAACCCTTGCCAAAATTATCGTAAAGATGGATTGCCACAAGGCCTGCAAGGAAGAACATCACGAACAGTATGTCTCCGTCATTGGCAAAGACCAGAAGGGGCAGCAGCGATATGCAATATATCACTGAGGAGAACTTCTTGTCATAGAAAGCCCTGAGGCTTATTGCGCTCAGCGTGAACGGGACCAGATAGAACCAGCTCTGTGCGGATGCCCTAACCAGCAGCATTGGAATGGCCGCGGTAAAGCAGAAAAGCGTAAGTACAAAATAAAGCTGATTCCTGTGCTGGAACAGGCCCGGCCTGGCAATGGTGATGGTCAGAAGTAGGAACAGCACCAGAACCAGCCCCAGTATTATGTTCCCCAGCCACATTGAAATGCGCGGACCGCTGTAGCCCACGTTGGCTTCGTACTCCCTTTTGTAGGAATCCAGCATCTGGGCTATCTCCGCAGTGATTATTTCTCCGTTGGATACCAGCAGGGTTCCGGACGATACGTAACCCTGGGTCTGGGATATCTCTTTCTTGTTCTCCGCCTGCAGCAGGTCCGTGGTCTGCTGGTCATACACCAGATTTGGAACTATAAGTTCCAGGACTCCCAGCCTGCGGAAAAGGGAATCCACATCAAGGTTGGGATACTGGGCGGTAACGTCCGCCTGGAGTTTGGCCCTGGCGTCGGACTGCTTGTAAATCTCAGATATGGGGTATTTGGCCACGCGCTTCTCCTTTTGGATGTACAGCACCTCCACCGGGGAATGCCTGTCAACCTGGACGCCCTTGTCAGACACCACTCCCTGCCCGTAGATGGAGCGCAAGTCTGAGATTATGAAGTTCTTTACGTTTGAAAGCGAGCCGAAAGACATGCTCTGGGCATCCTTGAGTCCGGTATTGACTACATCCTCAGAATAACGGTAATACGGGATGGGATAGTAGTCTGAAGAGGACATTTCCTCCCTGATCTGCTCTTCCGTCTTGTATATGGGGAAGTCGAACTGGGAGATAAGGGCCTCGTATTTCCAGGGGGAGCCCTTCCTGTAGTCAAAATTGAACTTAGCAGCCCTCGGCATAAGGAGCACGAGAACTGCCAGTAAAACTATGAACGGAAGAAAGAATTTTAGTCTTTCCGGCAAGCTTATTTTATGCATCAATATTTGCGTAATGTGCGTTGTCTTCTATAAACTGACGGCGTGGCGGAACATCGTCTCCCATAAGCATTGAGAAGGTCCTCTCCGCCTGGGCGGCGTTCTCTATGGTAATCTGCCGCAGGCGCCTGTTCTCCGGGTTCATTGTAGTGTCCCAGAGCTGCTGGTCGCTCATCTCGCCAAGACCTTTGTAACGCTGTACCGTGTATCCCTTGTCCGATCCCCTTCCAAGACGGAGGGCGGCCTCGTCCCTCTGCTCGTCCGTCCAGCAATAAACCTCTTCCTTGCCTTTCTTCACAAGGTAGAGCGGAGGCGTTGCCAGATATACGTATCCGTTCTTGATAAGGTCGAACATATAGCGGAAGAAGAAAGTGAGGATGAGGCAGGCGATGTGGCTTCCGTCAACATCGGCATCGGTCATTATGACCACCTTGTGATAACGGAGCTTGCTCAGGTCCATATGCTTCTCCCCGGTCTCGTCCTCAACAGCCACCGAAACGCCCAGGGCGGTGTAGATGTTGCGTATCTCCTCGCTCTCGAACGCCCTTCCGGCTACGGCCTTCTCCACGTTCAGGATCTTTCCCCTGAGCGGGAGGATGGCCTGGTAGCGCCTGTCGCGGCCCTGCTTTGCGGTTCCGCCGGCGGAGTCTCCCTCTACAAGGAAGATCTCGCACTTCTCAGGATCTTTCTCCGAGCAGTCAGCAAGCTTGCCCGGCATTCCGGCGCCGGACATCACGGTCTTGCGCTGAACCATTTCGCGGGCCTTGCGTGCGGCGTCGCGCGCAGTGGCGGCCAGCACCACCTTCTCCACTATGAGGCGTCCGATCTTTGGAGTTTCTTCAAGGAAGTTGTCCATTGCCTCGGCAGTGGCCTGGGAAACCATTGAGGTGACCTCGGTGTTTCCAAGCTTGGTCTTGGTCTGTCCCTCGAACTGGGGTTCGGCCACCTTTACGGAAACGACGGCGGTGAGGCCCTCGAGGAAGTCTCCCTGCTTGAGGTCTCCTTTGTACTTCTCCAGCAGCTTGTTGCGCTCAGCATAGTTCTTGAGCGCGCGGGTGAGACCCATCTTGAAACCCTGGAGATGGGTTCCTCCCTCTATGGTGTTGATATTGTTTACGTAAGAGTAGATCTTCTCGTTGTAACCGGTGTTGTACTGCAGGGCTATGTCAATTGGGATAACCTTGTCAGTGGTTACGCAGATAGGATTCTCGGTGAGGGTGTCAGCTCCGGCATCGAGGTACTCGATGAATTCCTGGAGGCCTTTCTCAGAGAAGAACTCCTCCGAGCGCGGCACGCCGTCAATCTCGTTGCGCAGGTCCGTGAGGACAATCTTGATGCCCTTGTTCAGGAACGAAAGTTCGCGAAGGCGGGCGGCAAGGGTATCGTACTTGTACTCGGTTGTCTGGACAAAGATGGAAGGGTCCGGATGGAAGGTTATGATGGTACCTGTGTCATCGCACTCCCCTATTACCTCCACTTCCGTGATGGGCTTGCCTTTGGAATACTTCTGCTGGAAGATCTTGCCTTCGCGGTGAACCTCGGCCACCAGGAGGTCTGACAGGGCGTTCACGCAGGAAACACCCACTCCGTGGAGTCCTCCGGAAACCTTGTAGCTGTTCTTGCT